>JAJFLN010000379.1 GCA_021772705.1 Candidatus Cloacimonadota bacterium
ACGGAAGAGTCGGGATAGAGGCGATAGCCCAGAGTCAGCCAGATGGCGGGAGTCAGGAGGTGGGCTACGACGCCAATCGGCCGGCTGGCGGCTCTGTTCCCCAGGAGGTTGAAGCAGACGGCCATGACAAACGCGAGGGACGCCACGGCCAGGAGGTAGAACACGTAGCTCTCGCCATGCAGCTCGAATGGCCGAAGCCAGAGGAGTCCGCACGCGACGCCCAGGGTACCGGGAATACCTCCAGCGTAGGCAAAGAGGGGAATCCTGGCTTCATTGCCGACGTAAGCGATTCCGATCGCCGTGAGGAGCCCCGACAAGGTTGCCCAGAAGAGGGTGTCTTCCAGCCGGGCGAGATAGAATATCCCGCGCTGTATCTCGGACCAGCTGTACGCCATGTGATCCAGCGTCCAGTAGTCGAAACGAATCCGGGCCAGCCCCTCGGCCCTCTCCAGGAGTATGGGAATCGAGAGACTGTCGGCAACGAATGCCAGGAGCAGGAGGAACAGGGCCGGTACGGAGCACCAGGGTTCCAATCCCCGTCGTCGCTCCGTTCCGCGCCGTACGCGGGTCTCCATGAGGAGAAGGGCCAGGGCGAGGCCGGAGCAGATAACACCGATGGGACCGTAGCTCGTGGAGAAGCGGCTGAAGTACTGGGAGAAGAGGATACCGAAGTAAGGAAGCAGCAGCAGCAGTCCCCGCAGGTCGGAGGCGAGATAAGCTATCACGGCGAGGGTGCCGCCGCCGAAGATGGCGACCACGATTGCCTGCAGCGGGAATGTACCGGAGTAGGAACCACAGTAGGCGATGAGAGCGATGACCGACGAGAGTATCGCCGCTAACCGCAACGGAGATGAGAACCGATCCGCCTTGCCTCGGTCTCGAACGTACAGAGCCAGAGCGAGGAGAGCCCCAGCCAGGAGGGCGGCCGCGTAACTGGTGGTCGACGAAGGCCATCGGAACTTGTAGCCCAGCAGGAGGATGCCTGACATCAGACAGGGAGGAGCGATCCAGGTGAAGGTCCTGCTCCCGGTCCTGAGGGAAAGGAACGTGGCGATTCCGGCGAGCAGGAGGGCAATCTGAAAGGAGGACCGGGTCGAGTATCCCAGGATCTCCTGCTCGTAGAACATTGCGTCTATGGGGATAAGACAGAATCCGAGGAGCATCAGGCCTGTTCCCAGGACATCGGGTCTGGCAACCCGGATCCGGTAGCCGCCGAGAAGCAACGCCAGAGTGAGCAGGATCAGGGCCGATAGCTGGACGACCTTCTGTGTGAAGGCATCGGCCACCAGATCGTCCAGGAGCCAGAAGAACGCCATGGCAGCCAGGAGAGCACCGGCGATGCCGAGCAGCTTCAACCCGTGCTCATTCAGCATCCCTCGAACATGACCCAGCAGGGACGAGTCGGCCGGGTCCCCGGACTCGACGGGGGCCTCCTTCCGTTTCATACCGAGAAGGGACAGGGTGTTTCGCCAGAGGAAACGGTAGAACAACCAGAGGAGATGCCCTCCGAAGGCCCAGGCGAGGCTGGCGAACAGGAGGTAGAAAAGACCGAAGACGAGGTTCATGGGCTACCCGCTTTCCCTGGGGTCATGGACTCTGGAGACCGACGGGGCGGCCAGACAACGATGTTGCCGGAACAGGACGAATCCCTGCCGGAGGCAGGCTTCTACTTCGACTCTGGCTTCTCCCCTTCCTTCCCGGCTTCCTTGTCTTCTTCGGACTTCGAAGGCTTCTTGTCCTTGTCGCCGAGAGGTTTCATGAGCTGAGCGATCCAGTCCGGGTGGGTCTCATCCCGCTCGAGCCGCAGATACCGGAGGCCGTCGGAGTACTTGATCTCCAGGTTCCGGAACAGCTCACCTTCCTGGACCAGCAATTCGATGGAGTGTTTGAGCACGCTCTGTTCGACGGCGTCGAGAATCCGATTGCGACTGAACTTCCGGCCGTTGACGGCCAGGATCTTGGAGCGGTCATAGAGACCGGAGCGTTCCCCGGGCCTGCCAGGCACGACACCGAAGACGTCTCCGTCATCGTTGACGGAGAACCCGATGGAATCCGCCAGATCGACCCAGCCTGGCCGTCCCCAGGTTCTTTCGATGTCCTTCAAGAACTCCGTCGGCTTCGGTGAGAAGACCAGCTTGTAGCCCGCCTTCGTCAGGAACTCCACCGGCAGATGTGACTGGGCCTCACGAGTCCGGGTGATCAGGAAGTCGGCCCAGTCCCACTCATAGACGCCGTTCAATTCGTCAACGATCTGATCGAAGTTGAAACCGACGACCCGGGGGCCTCTGGCGGGCTCCTCGTCCTTGCGCCTGGCAAAGAAGGATCGGGTGAAATCGGTCAGGCTCTTCTGTCCCATGGTGGCGGATCGGATGATGACGTCCGCCTCGAGCCACATCAGGGCGCCTTCCTGATAGTAGTCTTGATTGCGACGCAGGTAGCCCCAGTGACGGCTGCCACCCCGCAGGAATGACGAAGCCGCTGCCGTATCCTCCAAGGGCCGCCAGTGCCGGCCTTGCTGGTTCCGGAGCCGTTCGATGGTGAAGGCGAAGAGCTCCAGGAACTCTTCCTGGGTCTGGAGACCGGCCCGGATGGGAATGGTCCAGCTCAGGAACTGGGTGAGACCCTCATAGACCCAGAGCAGCTCCGTCTGCATCGGCGTGTTCATGTCCGGAACGATCATCCCGGCGGGCCTGCGATACTTGCCGCACCAGGCGTGGGCGAACTCGTGGGGAATCAGGTAGTCGAAGTCCCGCTTACGGACCTTCTCGTCGACCAGACTCTTCTCCTGCGTCACCGAGAGAGAGCTGTCGGTGTGCTCCAGTCCCGTCCTGGGTGTGTTGTCGCTGACGACCACCAGGAAGTCATAGGAATCGTAGGGGTAGCCTCCGAGATAGTCGGCGGTCTCGGTGACGACCTTGACCAGCTTCTCCTTCAGGTCGTCGTCCAGGCGAAGACTGGTCTCGATGTCCGATAGAAGGTGGAGTCGATGAGGGGGGGCGTCCTCGACCTTGAGATCCACACTCTTCAAGTGCTCGCCGAGGATGACAGGACGGTCGACCAGAGTGTCGAGGTCGACCTTCTCGTAGTCGATCCGATTTCCGTCTTGCTTGGCCACTCGCATGGCCGAGGCTTGCTTCCAGTGGTCCGGCAGGATCAGGCTGGCCGTGACGTCCACGTTGGCCGACGGAACGGCGGGATAGAGGACGATACAGTTCCAGTTGATGATGCCCAGGTTGGGAGTTCCAAAGCAGTCCACTCCACGGGAATTCACATTGGGCTGGCTCGTGATGTAACGGACTGTGAACTGGATCCGATCAACACCCTCTGGAACATCGATATTGAAGTACTGCCTGTCGATCGTGTGTCGAACCCAGTAGATGTGGTTGCCCTTCATGTCGCTGATCTCGAAGCCCGCCACGTTCTGCATCTGACGCGTCGGTGCGTGGGTGCCCTGGACCCATTCGGGATACCGGAGGACCAAGTTCCCGGGGGTCACGTCCATTTCCCAGCGGGCCACAATCAGCTGTCTGGGAAGATCGGTCGCGTCCAGGACAAGTGTCATGGGGACCACCGTGTCTTGGGCCGGTTGTTCCTGGGCCTGCAGTGGAGTGAAGAGCAAGGCGGTCAGGGTCAGGGCAAGGATCAGGAGAGAGCCGTGTCGGCAGAACGAGTTCAGCAGCAAGATGAGCCTCCAAGGTAGTCTTGTCACAGGTCAGGCGATTCTATCAGCCCATGAGCGTACCGTACCAGCAATGGCGGTGATCGGGGGTGCATGTCACCCAAGGGGTCCCCTCCTCCGTTCGCCCCACTATGGATGCCCGCATCCAGGACGACTGAATGGCCGAGTTTTCCCGATCCGTTCGTCCTGAGCCTGTCGAAGCATGTCCTGAGCTACGCCGAAGGGGATGAATGGAGCGGGCGGCC
>JAJFLN010000380.1 GCA_021772705.1 Candidatus Cloacimonadota bacterium
CGCCGGCGACGCCCGCGCCCTGGGACCCCTGGTGAGGATCTTCAAGGAAGAGCGGCGGCCAGACTTCAGGCAGGCCGTGGCCATCGCCGTGGCCAGCATCCGGTCACCGGAGGCCGACGAGTTCCTGCGCCAGGCCCTGGCCCACTCGGATCCCATGGTGCAGACCGCCGTGGTCCGGGTCATCGGAGAGACCCGCAACGTGGGATTCACCGACTACCTGCTGGACCTGATCGGCACCGTCGATGAGTACATGGAGATGGCCATCGTCCAGACCCTGGGCCGGATCGCCCCGGCACATCCCCGGGTCATCGTTCGGTTCACTTCGCTTCTGAAGTCGGAGGTGAATCCCCGGAAACTGGCGGTCCTGGTCACAGCCCTGGCCCGGACCAGGAACCCCCAGCTGGTGGACACTCTGGAGCAGTACATCGGTCACCGGGATCGGCGCGTCCGGGCCAACGCCGTGGAGGCCATCTCGGGGCTCGATGTCAGCGATCCGATCAAGCTGCGAATCTTGCTGCCCATGTTGCGGGACCCGGACAATCGGGTCCGGGCCAACGCTTGCGTGACTCTGGGACGGCTCGGTGAACGTCGCGCCCTCGACAGTCTGGTGACCATGCTGGATGCCTCCAACAAGTGGCATCGGGCCAGCGCCTGTTATGCCATCGGAGCCCTGAGACCGCCCGATGGCGCCACGTTCCTGATCAAGGGGCTGCGGGATCAGGACCCGGCGGTCCGGGTGAACGCAGCCAAGTCCCTGAGGGAGCTGGGCGATCCCAGCGCGGCCAAGACGCTGATCAGCGCCATCAACGATCGAAACCAGTGGATCCGGCTCTATGCCATCGAAGCTCTGGGAAACATGGGTGTCCGGGCGGCGAATCGACGGCTGCGAGCCTGTCTGAAGCAGGAGGCCAGTCATCAGGTCCTGGCCTCGGCGTTGCTGGCAGTGGCCAAGACAGGCAAGTCCCGGGAGAGCACCCGGATTCTGGTAGACTTCCTGCGCCATGAAGACTCCCGCGTCAGGGCCAACGCCATCGAGGCCCTGGAACATATCTCGACCCGGGACAGCGTCACCGGTATCGCGACCTGCCTGCGAGACAAGGACAACCGGGTCCGGGCCAATGCGGTCAAAGCGATCTGGAAGTTCGGCGAACTCCGGGTGGTCACGACCCTGCATGACATGCTCAGCAGCCCCAGGGTGGAGGAGCGGCGCAGCGGCGCCTATGCTATCGGCGAGATCGGCCGGATTCAGAGCGATCTGGCTTCCACCCCGGGAATCGATCGGCTGGTCTCGGCCCTGAGGAATCATCCGGCCCATGCCGGATCCTGACATGTTCAACGAAATCACCGCCATCTACCCCGGGAGCTTCGACCCCGCCACTCTGGGACATCTGGACATCATCGAGCGGGCCTCCCGCCTCTTTCCCCGCGTTTTGATCAGCCTGTCGGAGGGCTCGAACTCCAAGCAGTTTGCATTCTCCGTCCAGGAGAGGCTCGAGATGCTCGACCGGATCGTGGCTCCCTTCGACAATGTGACCGCCACGTCCTTCTCCGGTCTCCTGACCCGCTACGCCCGTCAGGAGGGCTCCATGGTGCTGATCCGGGGATTGCGGGCCATCAGCGACTTCGAGTACGAGTTTCAGATGGCCTCCATGAACAAGTACCTGGCCAACGAGATCGAGACCATTTTCATGATGACCTCCCCCAGGTATCACTACCTCTCGTCGAGCATCGTCAAGGAGATTGCCCGTCTCAAGGGGGACATAGCCGGCCTGGTGCCTCCGGAGCTCCGGGACGACATCGAGGCGAAATTCAAATGATCCCAGTTCATTCAGAAAGGAACCCCAAAGTGCGATACCTCCGTCTGTTGACCCTGCTCCTCATCCTGACTGTGACCGGCGTCTCGCCGTTGACCGCTGCCGGCACGGAGTCCCTGGAGATCAAGGGAATCCTGCGAACCGAGACGGATCAAGCCGCGCCCAACGGCTTCACCATCCAGGCCCGTACAGCCAAGAAGGTTGTGGAGGCGGTTCCGGAGCGGACCACCGGCGCCTTCAGCCTGAAGCTGGACTCTCTGGAGCCGGGTACAGCCATCAACCTGATCGTCAAGGACCCCATGGGCAAACCGGTGGACTTCGCCGAGGGGACCATGTCGCAGATCCTGGCAGAGGCGAACCTGCTCGCTTCCGGCAGCCACGACGCCGGCACTCTGGGCATGGTCCTTCCTCCTCAGGAGCCCCTGGAGGCCTTCGCCATGGGGGGGCGGGTTTTCGGCACCGATGAGAAGCCATTGCCGAAGGGCTTCACCATGTACGTCACTACATTCAGGGGAGACCGGACCGTCCGGGAAGAGATCGAGGACGGCAAGTTTGCCCTGATCTTCCTGGACCTTCAAGGCCAGTTCCGGCGGATACAGGAGGGGGACATGTTTCGCTTCGAAGTGGTGAGCGATACGGGGACCAAGCATCCCGTCGTTCCTGACAGCTACAGGCTGACCCGGACGGACATCGCCAACTCCTCCGTGAGCACCCTTCGCTTCACCGTCGACCTCGAGTAGGGGACCCAGGCGAAACTTCGGAAGTTTCTCTGTTCTTCAGCCTGGCCTTCGGAATGTCCGGATCCGGGCCGACGTCGAGTGGAGCGGATTCCATTTGTGACCGTGAGGAGAAACCGATGAAGAGTGAGACCCATGGGGGCAGCAGGCCGAGTCGCCAGGTGAAGTTGCTGGCGCTGGCGGGGTGCGTTGCCCTGGGATGGGCCGCGCTGCCGGGGCCGGTTCGGGCCGGATCCGAGAGGCTAGCGGAGCTGATGCAGCGGGCCCGGGACAGATATCGTACCGCCGTCTCAGGCCTCGACGGTTCCGGGCAGACTGCGCCTCCCGAGTTTCACCCCGTGAGGGAGACCTACGAGGTCAACGCCCAGTACCGGGGCGTCATCAAGAAGGGCTTCGATCGTCTGGGCAAGCTCGTGGTGAGCCATCGTCCAGGAGAGGACGGGGTCTTCGGGATCGACCTTGCCGCGGAGCTGAAGATGCCCAAGAAGGGAAAGGCCGCGCGGTTCGAGGCCGCCATCCAGTATCGCCTGGAGGGTCAGAACATCGTGCCCCTGACTGATGAGAGTCAGTTCAGTGAGAAGGCGAAGAAGCATCGAGAGAAGATTCTGGCCAACTCGCCTTTCATCTACCTGCTGCGTCATGCCTCCTTCCCGGCGGCGGTCCCGGCGACGGTTTCCTACGTCGTGGAAGGGAAGACCCTGAGTGTTCGCTATGCCCGGTCGGAGCGCCACATGGAAGCCACCGTCTTCGACGGGGAGAGGTGGATCGGCAAGTTCTTCATCGAACCGGGGGACTCCCGGCAGGGCCCTCACGACTACGACAAGTTCCGTATCAGCACCAAGAAGGGGGTGGTGATCTCCTTCGTCTGCGCCGGCCGGCAGCGAATCGACGAGGAACGAACGGAGTAGACTACTCGTCCCGGTCTCATGCCTTGGTCTTGTGGCTCACGAGAAGAGTGCTAGAATGGAGAGTGCCGTAGATCGACAGGAAGTCTCGGAGGACTCAAACCGAAGAGGCTGCACCGGGTCAAGAGCGCTCCACGCCAGAGACGACCCCCTTCCCACAGGAGGCCTTGATGATTCGAACCCTATTCCGACTCTCCAGTGTTCTGGCCGATTTGACCCACTCTGCCCTGGCTCGGCTCTTCTCGGAGCGAGCGCTTCGGGCCACCTTGTATGTGTTCGCCGGTCTCGCCTTGGGGGCCCTGTTCAACGAGCAGGCATTCACCTCCCAGGACGCCGATCGCTGGCATCGCTTGGGGGAGAGGCAGATTGCCCGCCTGGATCTGACGGCTGGCCTGACGTCGCTCCAGAGGGCCGTGGACTTGAGGCCGAACAAGCTGAAGTACCGCCACTCCCTGGCGGCAGCCCAGATCTACATGGGGCGGGACGCGGAAGCCCTGCAGACCCTCGAAGCAGCCTGGGGCCTGACGCCTTCCCGCCGAACCCTGCATCTGATGGGCGTGGCCAACGAGCAACTCGAGCTCCACGACGTGGCCATCGGCTACTTCTCCGAGAGCATGTCCGTTGGTCACGAGGGCAAGCGCTGGCAGCGGGAGAACGCTCTCCGGGCCCGGAACCGGGCGCTCATCGCCATCGCCCGGAACAGGGTGCACATGAAGCAGCCCCAGGCGGCAATCTCCATCCTCAACCGTGCCATCCGTGAGCAGAGTTCCAGCGTGGCTCCTCACATCTCACAGTATCCGGAGACTCACTTCTGGCTCGGCGTCGCCTACTGGCTCGCGGGAGACCAGAACGCCGGCCTCTTCCGGTTCCGAAACGCCGTGGCGCTGGACCCGGGCGACGCCAACTCCTGGTACAACATCGCTTGTTACTACGCCGTCCGGAACCAGACGAATCTGGCCTTGGCGAGCCTGCAGACAGCCGTGGACAACGGCTTCAGCGAGCCGGAGTACTTCGTTCACGATGGCGACCTGGCCAACCTGCACGGCCTGCCTCGGTTTGACAGCCTTCACAAGAGAGTGAAGAAGGTGTCAGCCAGTCATCCTCCTGTCGGACCTCGGTCCGAGAAGTCGGTGGCCAGTCTGATCGAGCACTTGCAGAATCAGGAGCCGTTGGTAGCGAGCAACTGAGTCAGGGGGCGCTCGTCTCTGAATCCTGGACCCAGTCCGCCCCGCATCGGAGGGCCGATCCGTAGTGGGGTGAACGGAATCCGGAATAGGCCACCTGCGGGACATGCACCCCCGCATCGGACGTGGCAAATATCAAGGGAAGCTTCGGTAGACCGACGCGTCGGGATTGAGCTGCCAGTAGCGGGCTCTCCGCCAGCGATCCATCTCATCCAGGGCGATCAGGCTTGCCAGGCTGAACTTCTTCTTCCCGTAAGTGTCGACGGCAACGACGATGATCTGCAGGAATCGACGGCGCCGATCCGGTGGCCCCGCCACTCGAGGGATGAAGGTGAGCTGTTCCAGTGTCAGATGCTTGAAGTAGTCGCCGTCTCGTTCCAGGTAGAACACGCCGGGTTCGTGGCCGGCAGCTTCGCGGCAGGCACCGTTGCCTGAGAGTCGATCTTCATCGCAGGAACCCCGACACGATCCAGTAGATCCCCATGAACAGGAGAACCACGCCCCAGGTCACCTCGTAGGCCCTTCCCGGTTCGAATCCACAGCAGCTGTCATACAGCTTGCGGCCCGGTCCGAAGACCCCCAAGGCGACCGGATGCCCGATGCCCGATGCATATGCCCACTGCCAGAAGAAGCACCAGCAGTCCCAGGATACCGGTCAACGTCGGTGGTAGCATTAACCTCTGGGGCGAGGGGACTGCAATGAGGGGCCACGGGCTACGGGCTACGGGC
>JAJFLN010000039.1 GCA_021772705.1 Candidatus Cloacimonadota bacterium
GTCGTCCTGGATGCGGGCATCCATAGTAGGACGAACGGATCGGGAAAACTCGGCCATTCAGTCGTCTTGGATGCGGGCATCCATAGTGGGGCGAACGGATCCGGAATAGGCCAGGGGACCCCCTACGGGACATGCACCCCCTGGATCCCCCATGCTTGACTCCAGAGGCAACACATCCTATTATGCGCGGCCCTGTCGTCGGCCACCTGCCCTGCCCGCCGGGCCGGGCCCTTGAAGAGGAGACCGCATGATGTCCGGAAGTGAGCGTCGCGAAGCTGGAGTTGCCCCTCTGAGGGTGAGAATCCCCGTCGTTTCAATGCTCTTCCTCTTCGCCCTGACTGCCTGCGACGCTCCGGCTGCATCCTCTAATCTGGACGCCATTCGTCAGCGCGTCGCCGCCAGGAAGTCGGCAACGGCCGCCACCGTCCAGGCCCCTTCCTCATCCGCCATCCAGGCTTCGCCCGCGGAAGCACGGGAGATGCGCGACGCCGAAGGCGCCATCGTCAACATCATCGATGCCTACCTGGATCGAAAGGCCCCGGAGTCCGTCGAACACGTCTTTCTCGGCGAGGTCAGGGTCACTTGTTACTGGACTGCCGATGAACTCGACGAGGGGCAGGGACCGAAGAACGTGCCCATCACGATCAAGGCCCAGGACGGCTCCCGCCGGCAGATCAAGATCTCCAGGAAGTTCAAAAAGTGCCTCGACGTGGAGGGGACTGCAATGCTCGCCTCCGGCGAGGTGCTGAACGTCTCTTCTCGCAAGGGCGTCTACATGGACGTGACCCGGGAAGCGACCCTCGGTCTCGGCACTCGAGGCAGGAGCCTCGTGCCCTTCCGGTCCATCGCCATCAACCGCTCCCGGGGTCTCAAGGGCCTCAAGGCCGGAGACCAGGTCTACGTTCCCCAGCTCGTCGGCCTCGAGCTTCCCTCCGGCAATCGCCACGACGGGTACCTGCGAGTCGACGACGTCGGCAGCGGCGTCCGGGGAATCGACCTGTACACCCTGACACGCGGTAACGCCAGCCTGATCACCCAGGTCTTCGCCGGCCGCAAGCAGCACGTTCCTCTCTACAAGGTCGTCAGCGCCGACTGATTCGCCGCCATTACTCCCGGTAGGAGAGCAGCTCCTCGGCGATGATTCGTGCCACCGCCCGATGCCCCTCCGGATTCGGATGGGCTTGGTCGTGGAAGAGAGTCTTCCTCACGGCATCAGACCTGGGAAGTTCAAAATCTACGTCAATCACCTGGGCTCCGGTGTCCACCGCCACTTCGTGGACCTTCTTCCTATACTCGGCCAGGTGGTCGGGGTTCAGGCTGGATTCCGTCAGGAGTAGGGGTCGAAACCCGGACTCCGAGCCCAGATCAACAAAGTCCGTCAGCAGCACTTCGAACCTGTCAGGTGCCACCCGCGGGCTCGGCGTCAGGCAGGTCTCGATGACCCACCGTCGAAGCTGCACCATCAACCGCTTCAAGAGGACGAAAGTCCGGAGACGGTTCAGTTTCCCGATGGTCTCCCAGAACTCCCGATGGTCTGACATTCTGTTGACCCACTCCCAGTACTGCTCATCGTTCATCGTGGTGCCGATGGATGCGTTGTCGTTGGAGTCGTTGTGGCCGAACGCCGCGGTCACGATGTCCGGCTTGTACCTGAGCAGCTTGCCCCGCAGATAGAGCAGCCCCTGGAAGATGGTGAATCCCCCTTCCCCTGCATTGATGACCTCGTACCTGGGGCCGCTGACGCTGCTGGCCTTGGAGTTCAGCAGAGCCTCCAGCTGGGCCGGGTAGGCCACCTGAGGATCCTCGTAGGGCCAGCCATAGGTATTGGAGCCTCCGAGACAGATGATCCGAACCACACCCGTCGCCGGATCGAGCGCAGGCTTCGCACCCCGGAGCGGCTTCCAGTGCCGGGACGTTCCCAGAGGATTCGACTTCTCCCCCAAGGGCATCCAGAACACCGAGTGATCCACCAGATCCACGGGAGTCCAGTCGGCTTCCAGGGCATGTCCCGGAACAGCAAACAGGAGGACGAACTCGCTGGCTCCAAGGAGGAACACGACGGAGAAGAAGGCCAGGGCCAGCTTCACCGGAAGCCTGTCCCGAAATCGCCGGGGCCCGGGAACAGCGGTGGTTCCCCCGGGCTTCGCATCGCTCAACGGCGCCTCCGGGGCCCGGTCCGACGCTTCCCCATTCAGCACAGTCTCATCGGACTCGCTCACCGAATCGCCCTCCATGGTCCCCAGAGCATAGTACGAGAAGGACCGATCCGGGTCAATCGAGACAACCTGTCGGATCCGCTGGCGTGGTCCGGCGATCCAGCTTGCTCCCACGGGCCCAATCTGCTAGGAGTGTGTCGGAGAATTCTATCAGTCCGGCGCTCTATTGGTCCCAAACAAACAGGGAACAGGGAGCAGACAACCGGGAACAGGCAATGAGGAATTGGGCCCTAAGGTGAATGGAGCATCATCTTGCTGGACTCGCAACCTCCTGAAGCTGTTCCGAAGCGGCACCTTCCGAAGGGGACGGCAACAAACGGACGTAATGGGAACGGGGAACCGAGGCCAAGTAGCCCGGAATATGCAATCGGAAATCGACCCGAAGCAGTTCGTTCTCCATTGCCTGTTCCCGGTCCCCTGTTGCCTGTTCCCTGTTCAGGCTCTAACCGGAGTGCTGCGGAGTTACTCCGACACGCTCCTAGTATTGACGCCCTGTTTCCGCATTCATCAGAGGTCTGATCTCCCTAGAAAGATCCAGGAGATCCCGGGCACCTGTCATGAAGAGCCCTCGTCAGATACACATGGACAATCAGGACCTGACAAACGAGCCAGATGAGGTCCCCCTGACCGACGAGGCCCAGCCCGCTCCGGCTCCTTCAACCCCCGAGGATGACCTGGCCCTGGGCCGCATCCGGCAGCGAATCGCTGCCAGGGCCGCTGCGGAACCGGGACGGCTCCGGATACTGACCGCCACCCGATTCGGCGCTCAGAAGGATGCAGAAACAGAGCTGAATGCCGTGGGGGACATGCTCACCTTTCTCTCCGAAAGGCCCGACACCCTGTTTCCCTGCCTCTTCGGACCCGACCTCTTCGAGCACCTCCAGGTCGAGGGCTTCGGCCTGGAAGCCGCCCGCTTTCTGGACCTGCGCCGGACCCTGAACCTGGTCCAGACCCTGCTGCGCCAGTCGAACAAGTCACTCGAATTGCCGGCTCCCAGGGTCACGGGGGCCATCGCCCAGCTTCCGGCGAGAGCAGACCTGGTCCAGGAGATCGATCGTGTCTTCACTGAGCGGGGCGAGATTCGAGATACGGCCAGCCCGCTGCTGGCGAATATTCGACGGACCCGACGCGCCCTGATCTCCAGCCTGGAGCACTCCCTGAAGAGGTTGATCCGGGCTCCGGAAATCGAGAAGTGGATGGCCGAGAGCTACTTCACCCAGCTCAACGGCCGCTACGTGGTGCTGATCAAGTCCGACGCCAGAGGCCAGGTGCCCGGTGTGGTTCAGGGTTCCTCCAAGAGCGGCGGCTCCCTCTACGTGGAACCTATGTCGACGGTGGAGAAGAACAACGATCTGATCCGGTCCGAGTTCGAGGAGCAAGCCGAGGTTCTGAGGATTCTGGCGAGCCTGACAGATCACGTTCGCGCCGCCCTCCCCGATCTGGAGCAGATCCACGATCTCCTGTCCTGGCTCGACTCCCTCGCCGCCAGGGCCCGCTGGGCCGTGGCCGTCGACGCCCGTCCGGTGCCGTTCTCCCGGGACCTCACCTTCGACCTCCGCCGAGCCAGGCACCCCCTGCTCGACGAGGGGTGCGTGCCCATCGATATCCGGATCGGCGAGCAAGACAAGGTGCTGGTCCTCGGAGGAGCCAACTCGGGAGGCAAGACGGTGGCCCTGAAGATCACCGGCCTGCTTCACCTGATGGCGGCCTGCGGCTTTCCCGTCCCCTGCGACGAGGGTTCCCGGCTGGCTTTCTTCCGCAACCTCTACTGCGAGATAGGAGACAAACAGTCCATCGACGCTCACCTTTCCAGCTTCAGCTCCCACGTGACTGACGTGGCGCAGATCCTCCAGCAGGCCGGCAGGGGGGATCTGGTCCTCCTCGATGAGTTCATGTCCGGAACGGACCCCCAAGAGGGCTCGGCTCTGGCGGAGGCCGTTCTGCTGGATCTCGGCCGCCGGGGGACTGTGACGCTAATCACGACTCACTACAACTCGATCAAGCTGCTGGAGGAGAAGTATCCCGGGTTCAAGAACTACGCCGTCGAGTTCGACTGGAAGACCCTGGAGCCGACCTACCGTCTCCTGGAGGGAGAGCACGGCGCCAGTGCAGGCCTGGAGATAGCCCAGCGATTCGGCATCCCCGCCAGCCTGGTGGACGAGGCGCGACAGCGGCTGCAGAAGGGCGAAGGCAACCTGGCTCTGATCATGGCCGAACTCGAAGAGGAGCGCGGCCGGGTACGGTTGGTCCGGGAGCAGAACGAGCAGCTGAACCAGGAGCTAGAGATCCGGGCCCGGGAGCTGGCCCGGGAACTGGAAGCAGTCAGGGAGGAGAAGCGCGTCGGCCTGGGCGCCCGCATCCGCGAGGAGCGGCGCGAGCTGGCAGCCTTGAAGGACTACGTCAAGGAAGCGGTCCGGACAGGAGAGCAGGAGGCGGCCCGGGATGCCATCGCCGAGCGAGCGGTGACCCTGGCGACCCAGGAAACGAAGCTCGTTCCTCCGCCCCTGGCCGCTCCGCTGAAGGAAGGCGATCGGGTCACGATCCTGGACCTGGAGGCCGATGGCGAGGTGGTCGCCCTCTCGGGCAAGCAGGCCACGGTGGAGCTCGACAGCGGGATGACGC
>JAJFLN010000381.1 GCA_021772705.1 Candidatus Cloacimonadota bacterium
GGGCCCAGTATCTGCCAGTGGACGAGGACCACCCCCTCTGCCCGACGGACACCAATGGGATCAACAACATGGCCGGCGAGTTGTATCACATCCTGTACAACAACGTGCACGGCATCCGGGCGGTGTCGCTGAGGCTGACCAACGTCTTCGGACCCAGGCATCAGATGGGCCACTCCCGGCAAGGCTATCTGAACTGGTTCGTGCGGCTGGCAATGGACGATCAGACCATCGCGATCTACGGCCCAGGCGACCAGAAGCGGGACTTCAACTACGTCGATGACGTGGTGGAGGCTCTCCTGCTGGCCGGCGCAGAGCCTGAAACGGACGGCAAGATCTACAACCTGGGCTCCGGCGTGCCGGTCACAGTGCTGGAGTCCGCCCAGGCCGTCATCGACGCCGTCGGGTCCGGAACGCTGGATCACACCGATTTCCCCGACGACAAGAAGAAGATAGAGGTAGGGCACTACTATGCGGACTTCTCCCGCTTTCGGCAGGCCACCGGTTGGGAGCCGAAGACCTCCTTTGAAGAGGGCCTGAAGAAGACAGTCGAGTACTATCGACGGCACAAGGAGCACTACTGGTGAGCCCCGATTCCAAGATCGCCCTGGGGGACCTTCAGAGGCAGTATGGCGAGCTCCGGGAGGAGCTGCATGAGGCCATCGACCGGGTCTTCGACAGCGGCTGGTTCATCCTGGGCAAGGAGGTGGAAGCCTTCGAGAAGGAGTTCGCCGCCTACAGCGGGAGCCAGTTCGGTGTCGGGGTCGGCAACGGCACCGATGCGCTTCATCTCGCCCTTCGCGCCCTGGGCGTCGGACCCGGCGACGAGGTGGCATTGCCCGTCAACACCGCCTGCCCCACGGCCATTGCAGTGACCAGCTGCGGTGCCACGCCGGTCTTTGTCGATGTGGATCCGATCACGTCGACGCTGGACCCGGTGGATCTGGAGTCCAGGCTCACGCCAGAGACCAGGGCCATCATTCCGGTCCATCTCTACGGCTTTCCCGCCGACATGGACCGAATACTCGAGATCGCGAACCATCGCGCCATTCCCGTTCTGGAGGACTGTGCCCAGGCCCACGGGTCCCGATACGGGGACCGGCAGGTGGGAACCATGGGAGCCCTGGCGGCCTACTCCTTCTACCCCTCGAAGAATCTGGGCGCCTACGGCGATGCGGGCATGGTCACGACCTTGGATCCCGAACTGGCCCATCGCGTCCAGATGTTGCGGAACTATGGCCAGTCGCGCCGGTATCATCACGACGTGATCGGATTCAACAGCCGGCTGGACGAGATCCAGGCTGCCATGCTGAGGGTGAAGCTGAAGCATCTCGAGCGCTGGATCGAGAACCGCCGGCACCTCGCCGCCTGTTACACCCGGGGGCTGGCCGGGTCAGGGGTGGAAGTTCCCGAGATGCCCGATCACGGCCGGCACACCTACCACCTCTTCGTGATCCGTACCGATGACCGGGAGGGCCTGGAAGCCCACCTGGCGGAAGAGAACATCCAGACCCTCGTCCACTACCCGATCCCGCTGCACGAACAGAAGGCTTTCGAGGACCTGGGCTACAGCCGGGGTGACTTCCCCGTCGCGGAGGAGCTGGCTCCCAGAATACTCTCGTTGCCGCTCTTCCCGGAGCTCCGGGAATGGGAGGTGGACCGGATCGTGAACTCCGTCCGCCGGTTCCACGGAGAATCGTGAAGCTGGTCATCCAGATCCCTTGCCTCAACGAGGAAGAGCAGCTTCCCGGCACTCTGGCGGACCTGCCGAAGGAGATTCCGGGAGTGGAGAGCATCGATGTGCTGATCATCGATGATGGCAGCACGGATGGGACGGTTGCCGCGGCGCAGAAAGCAGGTGTGACCCACTTCGTCCGCTTCGCCAGAAACGTCGGCCTCGCCAGGGCCTTCCGGGCGGGCTTGGATGAGGCTCTTCAGATGGGGGCCGACATCGTGGTCAACACCGACGCCGACAACCAGTATGTCGGGGCTGATATCGCCCCCCTAGTGCGGCCAATCATTGACGGAGAGTCCGACATCGTCGTCGGCGCTCGAGACATCGAAGCCAACCCCGAGTTCAGCCGCCTGAAGAAGCGGCTTCAGCGATTTGGCACCCGGGTTGTCTGCGAGGCTGCCGGCGTCTCCATCCCCGACGCGACGAGCGGATTCCGAGCCTTTAGCCGCCAGGCAGCCATGAGACTCAATGTCCATTCCGAGTTCTCCTACACCCTGG
Organism: Candidatus Cloacimonadota bacterium; assembly: GCA_021772705.1. Taxonomy (GTDB): domain Bacteria; phylum Muiribacteriota; class UBA6191; order JACPRK01; family JACPRK01; genus OFTM100. The sequence goes on from JAJFLN010000381.1 coordinate 2,231, forward strand.
AGACCATCATCCAGGCCGGCAGGCGGCGAATTCCAATCACCTCTGTCCCGATCCGGACGAACCTGAAGACGCGGGACAGCCGTCTATTTCGCAGCATCCCTTCCTACATCAAGCGATCGGCGAGCACCATCGTCCGGATCGTGGCCATGTACGAGCCTCTCAAGGTGTTCGCCTATCTGGGCCTGGTTCCCCTGGTCCTGGCGCTCATTCTGGGTCTCCGGTTCCTGTACTTCTGGGCCGTGACCGGTGCAGGTGGGCACGTCCAGTCCCTGATCCTGGCCGCCATCCTGGCCATCATCGGATTCCAGCTTCTGGTCATCGGCCTCGTGTCGGATCTGATCTCGGCCAACAGGAAATTGCTCGAGGAGCTGCTCTACCGCTCCCGGCAACGGGAGCTGGACGGCAACGGATGAGTTTCCGGGCGACGAGCCTGCCGCCGGCCTTGCTGATGCTGCTGCTCCTGTGCCCCCGGCTCGCGGCAGCTCCCGACCTGGCCGGTACCTGCGTCGTCCTCGATCCGGGACACGGTGGGTCCGCATCGGGCATGGTTGGGCCTGGCGGAACCCGGGAGGCAGACCTGAATCTCAGGGTGGCCAGGGAGGTGGCCCGGCAACTGGCGGCCCGGGGAGCTCGGGTGATCATGACCCGCACCAGCGACGGAGACCTCCTGCCCGAGCCTGTTTCGCTGGGTCAGGAACTGCGGGCCAGGGCCCAGCTGGCCCGGCAGGTCGACGCCGACATCTTCGTCTCCCTGCATCACAACGCGACACCGGATACAAAGTCACCCGTCGCCCTCCTCCGCCGGAACCGGAGCGAGGTCTATCATCGGATGAAGGACCCGGCCAGCTCCCAAGCCGGACTGATGCTGCTCGATTCCTTTCGGCTGCTGACCCGGGCCAGGAACAACCAGGTGCTTCCCTCCAACTTCTCGGTCCTCCGGAACAACGATCAGCCGGCCCTCCTGGGCGAACCCGTCTATCTCTCCGTGGATCTCTACGAGAGATATGCGTCGAAGCCGGCGTTCCCGGCAATCGAGGCCCGCCTCTACGCC
>JAJFLN010000382.1 GCA_021772705.1 Candidatus Cloacimonadota bacterium
CCGCCTCCGGGCGGCCTACTGCAGCGGTCAGTGGAACGTCCTTCACAAACAGCGCCGGCAAAAGCGTATGCAAAACCTATCCAACCTCAAGCGAGCGGCCTGACGCTGACGCGAAGGGGACCCCCTGGGTGACATGCACCCGCTGGTCGGCTTGATGTAGCAAGAGTCTCGGTGTAGAGTTACAGGTGAGCTGCCCTGGAGGTTATCATGAGCTCAAAGTTGAGTTGGCACGAGATTCAGAGCCGATATCCAGACGAGTGGGTCACGCTTACAGACTACCAGATTGAAGGACGGGAACCTGTTTCGGGCGTCGTGGTAGCTCATGGCCGCGATAAGCGATCTGTCTATCAAGAGTCTCGATGCATCGAGCAGAGGTGCGCCGTCATCTTCACTGGTGAGCATGAGAGAGGCCTGCTAGGCGTGTATGTTGAAGACATGGACGATCCCAGTTCCGAGTAGGGCCAAGTTGATTGACGTTCCGGTCCTGATTGTGGGGCCTATGTGTCTGGAGCGCGAGGCGTGGCTTGTGCTGGATACGGGAAGCCCCGTGAGCATCATCAGCACGGATCTGGCTGAGTTGGTGGGGCTGGACAGAGACCAGTCGGTGGGCGAATCTCGGTTGATCGGCCCCGGGGGCAGGGAAGAGGGCTACCGTGTGCGACCCAAGGAGTTTAAGGTCATGGGTGGGGTCATTCAGAACCATGAGTTGAGGGTTCACGACGTTGATCCCGCTCTTGATGTGGACGGTGTCATCGGCCTCGACCTGATCGGCCTGGGAGAGTTGCGAGTCAACATCCCGAGGGGATTCGCCAGTTTCTACTGGACAACCAGGTAGAGCGGCGGAAAGTGTGAGGTGAGGAGAGTCAGACCCCGCCTCAAGCGACGCCTAAGGCCCGCAGGCTGGCGACGGTGAACCAGGCGGCCAGATAGGCCATGCCCGTGAAGACGAAGATCTGCAGCAACGGCATGGTCCAGCCCCCGGATTCCTTGCGGGCCACGGCGGCCGTGGACAGACACTGCATGGCGAAGATGAAGAAGACCACCAGTCCCAGGCTGGAGGCGGTGGTGAAGAGAGGCGACCCATCGGGCAGGGTGGCGGTTCGCATGGTCTGAAGGAGGGACTCCTGCACCGTGTCATCGTCGCCGGCGACGTGGAAGATGATCGCCAGGGAGCCGACGAAGAGCTCCCGGGCGCCGAAGGCCCCGATCAGGGCGACGCCGACTCTCCAGTCCAGGCCCAGGGGCTGCATCAGCGGCTCCAGGGCTCGGCCCCCCATGGCAGCATAGGAGGACTCCAGCCGGCGGCTGGCCGCCAGGTCCGGGTCCAGACCCGCCGTGTCCGTCAGCGGTAGATTGCAGATGAGCCAGAGCGTGGTGGCGATGACCAGGATCGGCACGCCAGCCTTGGTCAGGTAGTGCTTGCTACGCAGGTAGGTGGACCGGAAGATGACCTTGAACTGAGGAATCCGGTAGACCGGGAGTTCGAGCATGAATGAGGAGCTGGAGGAGGCGGGCAGCATCCGGGCCACCAACCCGGAGATGACGGCGCCGGATGTGACGGAGGCCATGTAGAGCAAGGCCAGGCCGAACCCACCGATCCAGGGCTTGTCCTTCGGCGTCAGGAAAGCGAGCAGCAGGGCATAGACCGGCAGTCGAGCAGAGCAGCTCATGAGGGGCATGATAAAGAGAGTCAGCAACCGCTCCCGCCGTCCCGGGATGGTGCGGGCCGCCATCATTCCTGGAATGGCGCAGGCGAAGCCTGAGAGGAGGGGGACGAAGGACCGGCCATTCAAACCGACCCAGCTGAGGGGCCGGTCGACCAGCACGGCGGCTCGAGCCAGGTAACCGGAATCTTCAAGAAGCCCCATGCAGAAGAAGAGGATCACGATCTGGGGAAGGAAGATGACCACCCCTCCGGCGCCCTTCACTATCCCATCGCCCAGCAGACGGACCAGGAAACTCTCCGGCGCCGCGTCGACCAGGAGCCCCGAGAGAGAGCCGAACAGGCCGTCGATTAGGTCCATCACAGGCTGGGCCGCCCAGAAGATGCCCGTGAAGATCGTTCCCATGATGAGGACGAAGGCCGCCAGACCCAAGAGGGGATGGAGCAGGACGGAGTCAATCCGGCGAGTCACGGGATCCACGTCATGGTCTTGGGTAGCGCCACCCTGCTCGGCGGCCTCGGGAGACACGGAGATGCAGGACTTTTCGAAGAGCTCGGTCTCGGCATAGGAAGCCTTGACGGCATCGGCAGTCAAGGGCCCCAGGGGCCTCCGGTCATGGTCAGGTTGGGTCCTGGCAGCTTCCCGGGCCCAGTCGAGCAGCTCCTTGACCCCCGTGCCGCTCCGCCCATCGATGGCCACGACGGGACAGCCAAGCCGCTCCTCCAGCCGGGCAGGATCCAGGACCCGCCCTCGGCGTGCCAGCAGATCGCACATGGTCACGGCCACAACCATGGGAATGCCGGTCTGCCGGACCTGCAACGCCAGATACAGGTGTCGTGAGAGCTGGGTCGAGTCCGCCACGACAACCGCCACGTCCGGCGCTGGATGGGCCGCCCCGCCGAAAAGGGACCGGACCGTCACTTCCTCGTCGGGAGACTGGGGGACCAGACTGGCCAGACCCGGCAAGTCCACGACTTGAGCCGGCCATTCGAACTCCTGGTTCAACTCCCCAAGGGAGAAGTCCACCGTCGCCCCGGGATAGTTCGACGTCCGGGAATGGCTGCCGGTCAGACGATTGAACAGGGTTGTCTTACCGCAGTTCGGCTGCCCCAGCAGTACGACGGTGGCTGGAGCGGCAGAGTCGTCTTTCAGATCAGAATGCAACTGGCCTCGAATCGCCTCAGGGCTATGACTGTCCCCCGGAGCGAGAAGGCAAGTGGATCTCGAAAAGGAGACTTGGCCACGAGGCGGACGCTCTGACCGGGTGTGAAACCGATCTCCAGGAGCCGGGAGCAAACGGCCACGTCTCCCCGAAGATCCCGGATTTCACCATGGAAACCATCGGACACCTCAGCCAGGCTGGCGACGTCCATCACTGGGCCTGCTTCACGCATTTTCTCACGCTCCTGGCCCCGCCTTTATAGATATTGATAATCATTCTCAATAAGAAATCCCATGAGTATTCTAACCACGCTGCGGCGGATCCGCAAGCATGATCGCGGCACTTTTCAGGCCAATTTGCGAGTTTGGTGCCTCAAGGCACAAGAAAACCGGCGGTGTCCGGACTCAGCTCAACAGGAGTGTGTCGGAGAATCCACCTGGTTTCGCTTGCACCAAGTGCCCTTTGAACTGGGAACAGGCAACGGGGAATCAGCACGTCGCCAACTCATGCCCAGCTTTCGAAGGGCTGCTCGCCCGTATTGCTTCTCGGTTGACGGAGTCCGCAAGGCTACTGCGACCGACTGGCGAACGGAGCTGACATCGACTGACATGCGTCCCGGTCTCCATTTTTCGTTGCCTGTTCCCGGTCCCCTGTTGCCTGTTCCCTGTTCGCCTTTCCCCGAGTCTCACTCCTCGCCCCACGCCTGGGGCGACCCTTCCATCGAGCTGACAGGTCGGGTCTTGTCCTTCAGCTTCGTCGGGATCTTGCCGAGGCGACGAAGGGCATTCAGCTTCGCCACGGGGGGCTGCATCAGCTTGGTCCGCAGCTCCGGCATCCGCCTGAGGGCGCCGCCCAGGATGTTGCCGGATCCTCTGGCGGCGGCGGTCCCGGAGACAGCTCCGCCGAGGCTCTTGATCAGCTCTTCAAGCCGTTGTTTCTCGGCCCTCAGCCGAGCCTCTTCCCGGCGGTGCCGAAACTCCCGGAAGCCGATCGATCCGATTCCTCCCAGGATGTCCCAGGGCGAGAGATTCACTCCCCGGATCTCATCGAGCCGCTCGTCGATGGCCGCCAGCCGGGCTTCGACCGATGCAATCCTGAGCTGCGCCGTCCCCTGCCCAACGGCCTCGGCGCCGGAGGCCGTGCCCTCCGTGTTGAGTTCCTGGAGACGGGAGCGATGGTCCCGCCTGTAGGCCCGGGCGATCTCCTCTCCCAGCATCTCGTCGAGTACCTTGTCGGGCGCATTGAAGTGCGTGTAGGCATCGAAGATCCCGGCGATGGCAAAGGCATCCTCCGGGTGCTCCTTCACGATCTCCTGGAGTACGGTTCTGAGGTTTCGTCCTCTTCGATTGGTCGACTGGAATGCCTCGGTGATCTTGTCCGCTCCCCCGGGCACGTACCGGAAGATGTCGTAGAGGATGAGGGAGTTGATGTACTCCACGGCGATCAGCTCTTCGTAACTCGCCTCGGCCCAGTCCTTCTCCTCGTACTTGCCCTTCTCGGTCTCCCGGCGCACGTTTTCGACGCTTGCGGCTACCGCATCCCGCCTGTCGGGATCGAACAGGATGGGCGTGAAGTTGGCCCACCCCTCTGAGAACGCCGCCCGTTCCGAGTAGTGCCCCCGATCCCAGAACCGCCATCCTCCACCGTGGTTGTAGAGGATCTCGTCGGCGAAGTGACTGTCGTCGGGACCGTAGTCGCCGCTGCCTCGTCCTGTACGGTCCTGAGAGTGAGAGTACTCGTGGATGATCAGCCTCTGCACGTTCGCGTCATTCGGGTAACTCCCGAGATAGCTGTTGGAGATGTAGATGCTGTTTCCCGACCGATGGGGCCAGACGCCCTCCTCGTCCCGGGCCTTCTCATCCGTGTCGGGATTCCCATCGTCATCAGCATCGACATATTTCTGGCTGTCATCGACCAAGTAGAGCTTGGGGGCCTTCCCGTCCAGAGAATGGAGGAACTCCATATGCTCCAGGAAGGGGCCCTCCGTGGTCAGCATCTCGTAGGCCTGGACCAGGCCCGGCGTGGATTTCCGGTAATTCTCCAGGAATTCCCTGGCCTCGTCAGACCCAGGGACCAGCTCCACGTTCTTCTTCTTCCACTTTTGCCCCGTGCCGTCATGAGGTCCCTCGTAGACCTGCAGGATGATCGTGAAGGGCGCATTTTCCGCCTGGACCGGCAAGGGCAACAGGAAGCTCAGCACCAGAAGCAGGGCGAGACGGGACGCTAGGAGCGTGTAGGAGAAATGGACCCGCGCCGACCTGGGGGCGAAGCCGGAACAGGGAACAGAGAACAGAGAACAGGCGGCAGAGAACAGGGAACCGAAAGGGCAACACCGACTGGACAATTCCCTGTTCCCTGTCCCCTGTTTCCGGCTCCTTGTTCCCTGTTCGGGTTCCACCTGGAAGACTGCGGCGTTACTCCGACAAGCTCCTGGATATGCTGTATTCTCTCTTTTCACTCTGATCCTTATTACAAGACTACGCTGGCGAAGGCAGGAAGTTTGGGTTAATCCATGTTACCCCACCGGACCGTCAGCAGCCCATGGCGTTCATGCACCCGATCCACCCCGTCCTCATCACTCAGAAGGGAGCCCTCTTCGACTGCGACTGCCTCGATCTGCTGGCGCGGCTGAGGGATGAATCGGTCGACTGCGTCTTCGCGGATCCTCCCTTCAACCTGGGCAAGGACTACGGCAAGGGCACCCGGGGCGACGCCTTGAGGGAGAAGGAGTATCTGGACTGGTCCCGGACCTGGCTCGACGCCTGTTGCCGGGTCCTCAAGCCCGGAGGCGCTCTCTTCGTCTACAACCTGCCGAAGTGGCATCTCGCTCTGGGGAGCTTCGTGATGGAGCGTCTTCAGTTTCGCCACTGGATCGCCATCACGATGAAGAGCACCTACCCGCGAGGAGACCGTCTCTACCCGGCCCACTATGGCCTGATCTACTTCACCAAGGGAAATCCCAGGGCCTTCACTCGTCTGCGGACCCCCATCGCCTCTTGCCGCCACTGCGGCAAGGACCTGAAGGACTACGGGGGCCATCGAGGGGCCTTGAACCCGGATGGAATCAGCCTGACTGACTTCTGGGAGGACACGTCTCCCGTCCGGCACCGGAAGTTCAAGAGCCGGGCCGCCAACGAATTGAAACCCATGATTCCAGACCGGGCCATCCGGATGTCCACGGAACCGGGAGACCTGGTTCTGGACCCATTCGGAGGCGGAGGCTCGACCTTCGAAGCAGCCGAGACAACGGGCCGGTTCTGGCTCGGCAGCGAAGTGGGAGATTGCGCACCGGCCGGGGAACGGCTCGCCTCGCTGGGAGTTGCGGACCAGCTGCCCGCTCCCCTTCGCCTGGCGTTCCAGCCCCGGGGCCTTCCTCCAGATCTTGGACCCGCGCAAGAATAACTACGCAGTTTCGCATCCCATCTTCAGGCCATCTTCGGCCGCTCCTCAATCGCGGAATCCTCGACGTAGCCCACTACGCCTCCGGTCCCGCTCGCTCGAACCAG
>JAJFLN010000383.1 GCA_021772705.1 Candidatus Cloacimonadota bacterium
CCGATAGCCGGCGCGCCATCATACTCAACCCTCCCAGCAGGCCGTAGATGGCCAGATGTACCGCCTTGTCCGAGTGTGGAAACTGCAGCCACCAAGGCGCCGGAAGGGCCGCGCCATGGGAGGAGCGGGCGATGGCAGCCATGAGTACGGCGGCGGGCAGCCAGGCCAGGACCGCCGGCACACCCTTGGGACGCAAGCTCAGGGCCGCTCCATCTGGAGCCGGGCCTCTTCGAGAGAGTTGACGATCCGGATGACCCTGTAGAGCCCACTGACGATGAAGAGCTTCAGGATGGAGTCCTTGCTGCAGAGGATCAGGAACTTGCCTCCCCGCTTGTCCACCATGATCGACGACAGGGAGATCATTCCCAGCGCGACGGAACCCAGGAAATTGACGTCGTCCAGCCCCAGTACGATGTTGCCCGTCCCCTCCGTGGCGTGTTTCTCCAGCAGGTCACGAAACTGGGCGATGTTCTGGACATCGATGGCCCGCTCCTTCACCAGGAGAATCCGGTTCTCGTTCTCGACGATGAGCTCGTGGTCCATGGTCAGGTACAGGTGGCCGACACCGCCGGCCCGGGGTCAGAGGAGCTTGCGCTTCAGGAAGTACTCCAGTGCCTCGTCAAAGGTGCTCACATACTTGAACAGCTTGTCGAGGCGCAGGATCTTGAGCAGCTGAGAGAGCTCTTTCGAGGGATTCACCAGCGCCAAGGCGCCATCGGACTGCTTCACCCGGTTATAGGCGTCCACCATGGCTCCGATGCCCATGCTGTTGATGTAGTTCATCTGCTCCACATCGACGACGATCTGAAACACGCCGCCTTCGATGGCGGTGAGGAGTTTGTCCCTGAAATCAGCCGAGTTATCCGTGTTGACGTTGCCGTTGACACGGATCAGGGTGATGTTGTTCTTGTCGACGACCTCGATATCCAAGGGGTTCCCACCTTTCCGGCATTATCACACGCCAGACCTCTGTCGGCAAGGCATGGCGCACAAAGCGATCGCCAGAAAGGCTCACTTCCTGATGCACCTCACTCCATCCCACTCCAAAAGAGGCGGGACGGCGGATCTTCCTGGCCGTGGCCGTGATATCCTGTGGTCTTCATGTTTCGCATCGGAAGAATCGATTACATCAACTGCGACCCTCTGTTCGAGGGGCTGCCGAGCCATGACACAGCAATCGTGCCAGCTGTGCCCAGAGAGCTCAATTCCCTGATGCGGGCCGGCTCCCTCGATGCCTCACCCATCAGCTCCATCGAATTCGGACGGGCAGTAGATCGGTATTTCCTCTTTCCGGGAGTCGGCGTGTCCGCATCGGGCCCCATCAAGAGCGTCCTGCTCCTGTCTCCAAGGCCGGTGGAAGAGCTCTCGGGTCAGACCATCTACGTCTCGGCGGAGTCCGCCACCACGGTGGTGCTTCTGAGGATCTTGCTACGCCATCACTACCGCATCCCGGCCAGGTTCGAGAGCTGGGATCTGAAGGACGGTCTGCCGGAGGGGCCCGTCATGTTGATCGGAGATCCGGCCCTGAAGGCGGAGGCAACTGAGCGCCATCCTCACGTGCAGGATCTCTGTGAGGCCTGGGTGCGGATGACGGGTCTTCCCATGACCTTCGCCCTCTTCTGCGCCCGGCGGGCTGTCGTCGATGAACACCGGTCGGAGATGCTGCGACTGGCAGAGAGTTTCCGGGTTCGAGCCGCAGCCTGGCCGGCGTCACTGGACAACGTCGCCCGGGCTGCCGCCCGCAAGGTCAGCCTGCCCCTTCCCCTGGTACGGGCTTATCTGCTGTCCCTGGAATTCCGCCTCACGTCCCGTCACATCGAGGGCCTGAAGCAGTTCTTCCGCCTCGCCAACGAGATCGACGAACTGGAGAGTCCCCTCCAAAAATGCCTGGACGCTCTGGAAGAGGCGGCCCTCAGCGCCGGAACCTGATCCGGAAGCAGCAGCCCTCTCCCTGAACGGACTCGACCTGGATCGATCCGCCGAGGCTTTCGACGCAGCGCTTCGCCACGGCCAGCCCTATCCCGTTTCCGCCGTATCTCGATCGGGGATGCAGCCGATTGAATACCCCGAAGATTCGATCCTGGAACCTGGGCGCGATTCCGATGCCGTTGTCCTCGATCCGGATCTCCACGTCCGGCCCCGCCGTGGCAGCCAGAAGACCCAGCTTCAGCTTCCGGTCCGGCTCCCGGAACTTGATTCCGTTCTCCAGACAACGAGTCAAAGCCGTGCGAATGAGAGTGGTCTCCCCCAGGACAGCCGGCATATCGGATCCGACATGCAGCACGCCACCCACTTCCTCCACCCTGGGCCGGAACTGCTCATCCAGTTCACGGGCCAGGTCCTGAAGGGACACGGAAGCCAGGTCCGGAACGTGCTCCGGTATGAGGACCAGATCCGAGAGGTCGACCAGCATGGACTGCATCACCTTGACGCTGGTTTCGATGTGTTCCAAATAGGCCCGTTCATCCCTCTCGAGGCGTTCTCCGGCGCTTTCGGCCAGGAGACTGAGCATGCTCTCCACCGTCACCAGGGGAGAGCGAAGGTCGTGGACAAGGGCCCTGACAAAGACTTCCAGGGTCTCTCCCGCAGCCACTCCACCGTCAGGCTGAGCGTCGCCGGCATCAATCATTCTGGACCGCACCGGGTTACTCCCTCCAGGGACACTGACCGGCTCAGTTCGAGGTCTTCCTGCGGAAGAGCCGCTCCGCCACATCGACCAGATATCTGTGATTCTGAATCCCCGCCACCAGGTTCTCGGGCAGCACGTCGAAGCCGTGCAAGGCACCACAGAGGCTGCCGGCGAGGCTGGCCGTGGTATCCACGTCCCCCCCGGCCCGGATGGTCTCCTGAAGGCAGAGCTCGAAGTCGTCGTTGTAGCGCAGGAAGAAGTAGAAGACAGCCAGAACCGTGGGAATCACGAATCCCGGTATTCCCTCCTCAACCTCCACCGCGTCGGGACGGGCGGCTCCGGACCTGACGATCGACGGTAGAGCCGAACTCTCGGACAAGTGGACCCAGGAGTCGAGCTGCTCCAGAAGGCCGTGGAATGTGGAGTCGATCGGCTTCACCGGCCCGGCGACGGCCTCCAGGAACGCCGTGGAGTCGATCCGCTTGTTGTCCACGCAGTAGGCGACGGCCCGGGCCATGGCGACGGCTCCGGCCTGGGCTCGCCTGTCCCGATGGGTGATCCTCCCCAGCAGGGCGGCCTCCTCCGGCAGCTGCTCCACCCGGTCGTGATGCCACAGACCCAGGACCGTGCTCCGGGACGCGGGACCGTTGCCAGCCTCGCCCTCCTCCGCCGCGGCCTGATTCCATGGCGTCCCGGCCAGCAGGCGGCCGATCGCCAGGCTGGTCGCTCTGCCGGCGCCGATGATCTGCCCCTTGGCGAACAGCTGCTTGAAGCGGGAGGCCACGTCTTCGCCCACGACCCGCCCGTTCTGGATCAACGATTCGGCGACCACCACGGCCAGCTGCGTGTCATCGGTGTACTGACCCGGAGGATATCCCGGCATGCGCTGGAACTCATCGAGCATGACCGTGCCGGCCTCGAAGAACGCCCTGGGACGACCCTCGAAGGGCGCGCCAAGAGCATCGCCGAGTGCGCCGCCCAGCAGCGAGCCCTTGAACTTGGCGAGGAGTTCCTGATTTCGAGGATCTCCGGCTACCATCCGATCTCCCTGCCAGTCACTTCCTTCTCCCGGAGCGGTGCGAGATGGCTTCAGCTTCCTGCCTCCTGTCGACCTTACTGTTAGTGTTGGTTGCCATCTACCATTATGCGACGGACCTGTGGCTCATGTCAGGCATCGCCCAGAGAGATTCTCGCCAGGAGGTCTCGAAGACCCTCGTCAGTTCCACCGGCCAGGGCCAGAGCCATCGCCACAGCAGTCCGGTGCAAGCCGTGCCGGGTCCCGGAAGCGCTGCTCTTCCTTCCCGCAAGAAGCACCAGAACCTCTGCGGATCGCCGGGCTGTGTTGACGGCCCTAAGCCGGGCCGCCGCCGCCAGGACACGGCAGCCTCGGTCATCCCGGTCCAGCATCTGGGCACTCTTGAGGACCAGAAGCCGGGCCGTATCGAGCTCTGCCAGCAGCTCTGCCAGAGGGAAGACCTCCTCCTGTAGTCGCGGAGGCTCGGGCTTGTCCCGGAGACCGCCCTGAAGCTGAAGAGCCTTCTCCAGGCACGAGGCGGCCACACCGCAGGCGACGGAGGCGATTCGAAGCCGGTGCTGTACCAGCAACATCTCCCCCAGCCAGGGCCCCTCATCGCCGGTGCCGAGAACCGTGGCCGGCGCCTCGTCCAGGCAGAGCTCGCCCCCGAGCAGCCCGTCGACCGATGGCCAGGCTCCCGGCAGGGCAATCCGAACCCCCGGGCCGCCGATCTGGACCGAGAAGAGCCGAGTTTCCCCGTTCTCCCCGGTCGTCGCCGTGACCATGACCGTGTCGACCCAGGGCAGGTTCAGCAGCCGAGGCAGGGTTCCGGACAGCCGGTACTCGTCGTGACCGATCTGCCGGGCCTCCAGACTGTCGATGCTCCCCGGCGCGGGGGCGGCCCGGGTGTCATCGAGACCGACGGCAACGGTCGGAACGTGCTGCCCCGGCTCCAGAACGGTCGCGATGGCCGCCGACGCGAGCCAGGGGTCCGCCACTGCCAGCTCGTCGAGGAACATGCACCGCACCAGGGATCGAGACTGATGAACGTCCTCCGAAGCTGCCCAGAAATCTCCTTCCTTCAAGACCGTCAACCGGCGATCCAGATCGGAGGCGCCGGGCACGAAGCTCGTACGCTGCTCCGGACCCAGCTCCCGGGAACAGTACCGGCGAAACTCCTCGAGACGTTCGAGAGAGGACCGGCCCACCAGAGCCTGCAGGAACGGGCTGCTCACATCGATCCGGGAGGGGCATCCCCCGGCCCGGCTGTCCCGCAGCGCAGCGTCAGAGAGGATCTTCAGCTGGATCTGAGTCGTGCCGCCACCCAGGGTGTAGAGCTTGACGTCCCGGTAGGCCTGCTCGACGGGATACTCCTTGATGTAGCCGTAGCCCCCGTGGATCTGTACGGCGTCGTCTGCAACTCGCAGACAGTCCTCGGACATCACCAGCTTCGCCGTCGAAGCCTGTGCCACGGCCGGTACGCCGTGATCCTTCATCCACGCCACGCGACGCCAGAGCGCTTTGCCGGCCTCCGACATGGCCCGCATGCGACCCAGCATCTGCTTCACAGCCCCAAACTCGGCGATGGGCCGCCCGAACTGAACCCGGCTGCGGGAGTAGGCCACGCAACGTTCCAGGAGCAATTCACAGAGCCCGGCACCAGGACCGAGGAGACAGGTGCGCTCCCACTCCAGTGTGTGAAAGGCCACATCCAGATACCCTCGACCCACTTCACCGAGAATGTTCGTCTCCGGCACGAAGCAGTCCTGGAAGATCAGCTCCGAGGTCGGCGACCCCCGGTGCCCCATTTTATTCAGGGGTCTGCCGGAGCTGAATCCCGCCATGTCCTTCTCCACCAGGAACGCCGTGATACCCTCCCGGCCCTTCTCGGGATCCGTCAAGGCCAGAACCACGAACAGGTCGCCGATGGGACCGTTGGTGATGAACATCTTGGTGCCGTTCAGCAGGTAGCCATCGCCGCTCCTGACAGCCCGGGTCCTCAAGGCTGCCGCGTCGGAGCCGGAGTCCGGTTCCGTCAGCCCGAAGCCACCGATGGTCCTGCCGCTGGCGAGGCCGGGGAGAAACTTCTCCTTCTGCTCCCGGCTCCCCAGGTTCAGGATCGGGATGCCGCACAGGATCGCCGAGGCGCCGAGCGAAAGGGCCAGGGAAAGGGAACCACCGCATCGGGCGAAGGTCTCCAGGGCCAAGACGGTGGTGGTCAGGTCGGCCCCTCCTCCCTCGTACTCACCAGGGAAAGGCAGGCCCACGAGTCCGAAGCCGGCCATGGCATCCCAGGCCTCCCGGTCGAAAGCGTCGATCAGCTCGAACCGGGCCATCTCCTCCCGGGTAAAGCGGGCGACTTCGTCGAGCAGCTCCTTCTGAAGCTCGGTCGTTATGAAGGGCGTCATCGGTCAGGACCTCCGGGTGCTCTCGGCATCGCCTGGGAGTAGCGGATCCGGGGAGAAGGAAACCCGGTGCCTTTCGTAGGGTGCGGCGTTCATATGATTTTGCCCAGGGACGATCTTCCCCCCCGTTCGCCCCACTATGGATGCCCGCATCCAGGACGACTGAATGGCCGAGTTTTCCCGATCCGTTCGTCCTGAGCCTGTCGAAGCATGTCCTGAGCTACGCCGAAGCATGTCCTGAGCCACGTCGAAGGGGGGATGAATGG
>JAJFLN010000384.1 GCA_021772705.1 Candidatus Cloacimonadota bacterium
GGCCATTCAGTCGTCCTGGATGCGGGCATCCATAGTAGGACGAACGGATCGGGAAAACTCGGCCATTCAGTCGTCCTGGATGCGGGCATCCATAGTGGGGCGAACGGGTAGAAGCTTGTTCCAGCGCAAGATCACGAGAGAGCTGCACCCGGACCGGGCCTACCGGACGATGCGCATGATCCGGAGCAGCTTGGAGCTGATTCGCAAGTCTGCCCGGCTGGCGTTATCGGGGCTGATCTCCAGGCGGAGGGTGTCTTCCTGGCGGTAGAAGTTGATGATCCCACCGTCACCGATGAACTCCTCCCTGTCTCCCACGGTCAGCAAGCCCGGGCTGCCGACGTGGTCACTCAGCAATCGCTCGTTGTCCCGGTAGCGTTTGCCCATGAAGAGCAGATGACATGCGATGGATCGCCGTAGATCCTTGAACTCCAGGACCTGGATCGGACGGCCTCGTGCGGTCTTGCCCTTCATCGTGCTCTTCAAGACCTCCGCCAGGGGACTATCCCATAGAACGCCGATGATGAACGGCCCTCCGGAGGCCTCCAGGACCTCTTCCGGCCAGTCCACGAAGCTGATCAGCTTGTAGAGATAGGCGGCCTTGACGGCGTACTCCCGTTCAGATGAGTCCTGTGCCTGGACCGTTCCCGTGGCTGCCAGGATCACCAGCACGAGACCGAGGACGCCGGCTTCTGCAAGGCCCAGGGATCTCCGGGCCTTGAAGAAGCCGGCGCTGCCGCTATTTGAATGAACGGGCAAACTCAGGATCTGTATCAAAATCGATAGGTCACGTCGCCGAAGAGGCTTCGCTCGACCTGGGTCGATGGATTCGGTAACAAGGAAGATACGAACTCGGGATGACTGTCGTCGAGCAGGTTTCGGCCAACGAGGGAACAGAGGATGTCGTCCCGGGCCTTCCAGGCCACCCGCAGATCCGCCGTGACGTAGCTGGAGATTCCCAGGGATGGAAGATCATCGACAAAGCGGAGGGCCCCGTCGACTGAGAGTCGATCATTCAGTTTTACGTGGGACCGGGTGAATACCTGGTGGGACGGGCTCTCGCCCTCCGGGCTCAGGGCCATCGTGTCTCCGCTGCTGGCGCTTCGGGAGAGATCGACATCCAGCAAAGTGTATCCGAACCGCATCTTCCAGTCCTTCCGCACCTGCCAATCGCCGGCGATCTCCAGTCCATAGGTCTCGCCCGTCAGCTCGTTTGATGCCACGAGAGGTTGGACCACGTGGGCCGGCCCAGGGACCGCCTCAGGGAAGGGAGCCGCCGGTTCCAGGGTCCGGAGGTTGTCGTAGAAGTTGACGAAACCGGTCAGATCCAGGGACAGGTCCTCGGCGGCCTCGAAGCGGTAACCCAGCTCAGTGGCCAGGAGCTCCTCGGACTGGTAGCCCCGGTTTCCCAGGATTCTGGGCTGGATCAGAGTGCCCGTGCCGTCCAGGAATGGTGTCTGGTTGATTTGACCGTCGAACTCGGCCCGGGAAGGGACCCGGACCGCCCGGGACACTGCGGCCCAGAGAGCCCTGCCACGCTCCGGTAAATGCAGCAACCGGACGCTGGGCTGGACCTCCACCCCGGTGAAGTCGTTGTGCTCAACTTTGGTGCCCAGCAGCAGGCGCCACCGATCTCCATCGAAGGTGTGCTCGTTCTGGGCGAAGGCGCTGAAGAGCTCGAGCTTCCGGTTCAGGGGGCTGAGGGCGAAGGTGGTTCCGACGAGGCTGTTCTGGTCCGCCGTCGCCCGATAGCCCAGGCCCCAGACCAGCACGTCCCTGTTGTCGAGGCGCATCTTCCGCTGGAAGTCGAGGTCGAAGATCTGCTGCTCCGTTTGCACCAGGACGTCCCGGTTCACCTTGTCGTAGTAGAGCCGGAGAACCATGTCGGAGTCGGAGTCGAAGGTCCGGGTCAGCTGCAGTGTCGCGTTGCCTCCCGAGATGTCCTCCCGGGTCCGTTCCGGCGCCGCGAAGGGCGCAGTCAGGCTCGGTCGGGTTCTCTGAGTGCGGGCGCCGCCGCCGTAATAGTTGCCCTGTACGGTCCAGCTATCCCTGGGGTTGGAGTCGATGTCGAACCGGAAGCCTCCCTGGGCCATGTCCCAGCCGTCGGTAACGTCGGCGCCTGCGGCATCGATGGAGCCGTCCCTGTCGTGGTACTTGGCGTAGACTCGGGAGTAGGCATTCTCACCGGTCTTCCCGCCGTATCGGAACCAGCCGAAGCCGCTCTCCTCACTGCCGGCCCCGGCCTTCAGAACGCCGCCCTGGGTCTCTCGGGAGTGGCGGGTGATGATGTTGATCACTCCGTTGACGGCGTTGGCGCCCCAGAGGGTTCCGCCGGGACCGCGGATCACCTCGATTCGCTCCACGTCGTGGAGGAAGGTGTCCTCCGAGTTCCAGGTCACTCCCGAGAAGAGGGGAGAGTAGACCCGCCGCCCGTCAATGAGCACCAGGAGCTTGTTGGAGAAACGGCCGTTGAAACCCCGGCTCGAGATCGCCCACTTGTTCGCATCGATCCGGGCCACCTGAACACCGGGAACCAGACGGAGCAGATCGGGGATGTTTGTGGCTCCCGAACCGAGGAGGTCGCAGCGGGAGTTCACGTAAACCGCTGCCGGGACTTCCAGGAGCTTCTGGGGCTTCTTGGAGGCGGAGGTGATCTTGACGTGCATCAATTCCTCGATGCTGAGATGGGTCAGGTCGAGAACGTTTCCGGAGGGAACCGGCGGGGCCGCCCAGCCCGAGGATGCCATGGCTAGCCCTAACAGCAGAGATGTCAGCCGCCCCGTTGGCGTGGGTAACCTTCTTCCGAGACCAATCATCACAACTTCTCCCGAGGTGGGAAGACCGGCGACGCGAGGTTTCTCGCTCACGCCGTCCACCACTATCCCCTGAAGTTGATTTCGGCAGTTCTGGCTGTGATCCAAGCCTGACCGGACCGATCGATATCGGAGCGAAGGTTGGGAAGTGACTCCAGCGCTTGCTCCAGCAGTCCCCTTTGAACCTGTGACTCCAGGCTGGAGGCCGCCTCCAGCGCCTCCTTGCCAGGCAGCAGAGCGGCTGCCCCCACGAGCTGGCTAGCCTGCCTCCGGCTCCCGATCCGGTCGCCGGTCTTCATCGCCTCTTCCAGGCCTGTCAACAGCTCGCCGCACCGGTCCAGGCAGGAGCGGGAGATCCCGGCGTGCCAGTCCCGGGAAGTGCCGGTGTCGGAATCCAGAGATTCGGGAGATGTTCCCCGGGCCCGGAGTGCCGCTGCCCGGCTCTCCACCAGCTCGCAGAGCAGCCGGGCCTCGATCGGCTTGGGCGCCTGATCGTCCATCCCGGCCTCGATGCAGCGGGCCCGCTCACCTTCCAGGGAGTAGGAGGTCATGCCGATGATGGGCAGGTGATCCCCTCCCGCCTCCTCCTGACGTCGCAGGATCTTGGCCGTCTCGAGCCCGTCCAGTCGAGGCATCTGCACGTCCAGAAGGGCCACGTCGAAGACCTCCCGCTCCAGGGCAACCAGGGCTTCGTAGCCGTCCCAAACGACGGTCACCTTGTGTCCCCGCCTTTCCAGAATCCGGGCCATGTACTCCCTGTTCACCGGGTTGTCCTCCGCCAGCAGAACTCGCCGGCTCCTCTCGGCTGTACCGAGCAGGGCCGCCGTCACTGGGGCCGACTCGGTATAGGACTGGCCTGCCCTGGGAGACGGCCGAATGGCGATTTCCGTATCGGGCTGCTCCGGGTCCTCCGTGCCTGCCTGCCCCAGCCGGACGGTGAAGTGGAACGTGGAGCCCCGCCCCGGCTCACTGTCGACCCAGATCGTACCTCCCATCATCTCCACGAGCTGCTGGCAGATGGCCAGTCCCAGTCCCGTTCCTCCGTGATTCCGGGTCGTCGAGCTGTCGGCCTGCTCGAAGGGATCGAAGATCCGATCTATCTGCTCCGGCGAGATTCCGATTCCCGTGTCGGCGACGGAGTACTTCAGTATCGTGTCGCTGCCCTCCTCGGCGACCTGCCCCACCGAAACGGAGACCTTGCCCAGACTGGTGAACTTGACGGCGTTGGAGATCAGGTTGAGCAGGACCTGGTGAACCCGCCCGGAGTCGCCAACCACCAGCCGAGGCACCTCCGGAGCGATGCGGGTCGTCAACTCGAGCCCCTTCTCCCGGGCTGTCACCCCCAGGGTCGCCACGGCGGCGTCCAGGCTCTGCTCCACCGAGAACCGGGTCGGGAGCAGCGTCAGCTTCCCCACCTCGATCTTGGAGAAGTCCAGGATGTCATTGAGGACCGTCAGCAGGGACCGGGCGGAGTCCTTCAGCGTCGTCAGATAGAGGCGCTGCTCGCTGGTGAGGTCCGAGTCCAGCACCAGTTCGGCCATGCCGAGGATGCCATTCATGGGAGTGCGAATCTCGTGGCTCATGTTGGCCAGAAACCTGGACTTGGCCATGGCGGCCTCCTCCGCCCGGCGCTTGGACACCTGCAGCTCGGCGTTGACGCCCACCAGTTCGGCGGTCCGGCGGGTCACCGCACGCTCCAGGTCGTCTCGATTCCGCTCCCGCTCCAGGTCTCGATCCTGGATCTGACTGAGCATGTCGTTGAAGCAGCCGATCATGACCCCCAGCTCGTCGTCGGCGTACTTCTCCACTCGCACCGTGTAGTCCCGATCCTTCGACACGGACCGGGCTGCCGAAGCGAGCCGGAGGATCGGGTCCGACAGAATGCCGACCAGCCCGGAGGAGAGGACGAACGCCACCAGTGACGATCCTGCCAGGACCAGGAGGATGAGACCCAGGTAGCCCTGTTCCCGCCGCCGCAGCTCCTCCAGATCGGACCGGAGAGTCAGGGTGCCGATCTGTTGCCCATCCAGCGTGATGGCCTGGGAGACCAGCAGGTCGGAGTCCCGGAACAGATGCCCCGATGAGGGGAGGGGCGGATGCTCGCTGAGACCGCTGGAACCCCAGCCCTGATACCGGGCGAACACCCGGTTCACGCTGTCCCGGATCGTGGCGGACCGGATGTGGGGCTCGACGCTCAGCGCCGAGAGGATCTCCTCCCCCGCCAGCCGGTCGTCGAAGGAGAGGGCGGCCGTGCTGTTGATGCCGGTGGAGCGGGCCAGGGTCTGAAGGTTCCGGACCATTCCCTGCCGGAACGACAGGAGGTCGTAATAGATGAACACGCCGCAAGCCAGGATCAGGGCGACGCTGCCGGGCACCATGGCGACGAAGAGCAGCTTCTGACGGATCGAGCTGTTCCGGAGCACCATCGGCAGCCGCTCGAGACCCCATCGGGCCCGGGCGGACCAGGAGGTGTCACTCTGTTCGTTCCGTGTCACGGGGGGCGAGATCGTGGGGTGTCTGGGCAAACTCTCCCGATTCCTGGTAGTTTGGACCGCCGATGCCTGTTCAGCATACACAACCGGAGAGGCTCCAGTCCTGGCATTCCCGCCGGTCTGGCTGGCTGCCCCTGGTGATGGCGATCGGATTCGGTGCTGGTCTGCTGGCGGCTCT
>JAJFLN010000385.1 GCA_021772705.1 Candidatus Cloacimonadota bacterium
GGCCATTCAGTCGTCCTGGATGCGGGCATCCATAGTAGGACGAACGGATCGGGAAAACTCGGCCATTCAGTCGTCCTGGATGCGGGCATCCATAGTGGGGCGAACGGGTAGAAGCTTGTCCCAGAGGACGATCACGAGAATTTCACACCCCGACCTTCCCGTGCTGGACCGTCGACTGATGACGGTGCTCAGCGGCTCTGAAGGAATCGTCTTGCCAGCACGGCGGCGGCGTAGTCGTCGATGGGCACGGAGGGGGTCTGCATGGAGAGAGGAATCCAGGACCAGGGAAATCCGGGTGGGTTCTCCTCGAAGTAGAGGGCCCGGGCCTCCAGGGTAGAGCCGTGCTCGTCGATGATCTCCAGGGGAGGAAGGCGCCGCAGGTCGGCCTTCAGCTCCTGGGCCACCAGTCGTGACGAGGTGCCGTCGCCCAGGACCAGCTGGGTGACCCGGGAACGGTCGAGGATCGCGCGAACGGCGCCGACCAGTCCGGTGCGAGGGACGACCTGAAGTTCCAGGATGACCCCGTCATCGTCGAGGCGGGCGAGGCCGCACTTCTCGCTGCCGGGATCAATTGCCAGGATCATCTTCCGGCGACGCCTCCTGGGATTCGGGCTCTGGCTTCGGTCTCGGCCGGGCCAGGAGGTACTGCACGTCGATGGGCCCATAGACGAAGATGTCATCGGTAGCGATGAGCTCCAGATCGACTCGGCGCTTGCGGCGCTCGATCAGGTCCGCCAGGCCGACGAACTCGAGCATCATTCCAGCGGTGAACTGCCGGCTTCGGACGTCGACGGAGTAGGGTGACACACCCCGGAGTCTCAAGTCGTACATCACGCGCTGGTCAAAGGCGAAGAGCTGTTCCAGGATGCTGCTTCTCGGCGCCGTGCCGTCGACGGTGATGGAGGCGATCTGCTCGCCCTTCTCGAAGATCCTGACGTTGGCGCCGACAGCGAAGTTGACGTCCCGGAGCTGTTCGCCGATAGCGACGTTCTTCTCGGACCGGGCCTCGACGAACCCCTGGCTGGGTATCACTTGCAGGGCGCCGCTCTGCTTGCGGCGCTCGAACCGCGATTTCAGCCGCTGCACGTCGCGGTAGATGATCGGGACCACCTCCGTCAGCCGAGTCCTGTCGGCCAGCTCCTTGGGGAGCACGACTCCCTTCAGCTTGGCCAGCCGGCGGATCTCGTCGACCATCCTGAGCAGGACCTGCTCGAGCTGCTCCTCGTTGATGTCCATGGGAAAGAGGAACGGCTGAGGCAGCAGCGGCTTTCCCCTGGGGAAGACCATGAAGGACTCTTCCTTGCTCTTTACCTTGCTGTCCAGGAACTCGTTCTTCTTGTTCAGCTCTCGGGTCTTGTTCTCCAGGGTAAAGACCTGGCTCGTGAGCTGGATGGCTTCCCTGGAGAGGTGGTCCCGCTCCTTCCTTCTGAGCTCCAGGGTCCTCTCCATCTGCTCGTTCTTCAGCAGCAGCGCCTCGGCGTTGAGGAGCGCCACCCGGAAGGGCTTGGAGATCAGGGCCACGCCCAGGACCGTCACGAGAGTGATGCTGACACCAGTCAAGGCGTCGAAGAGCAACGCCGTGTGCTTGGGCCGCAGCCCGAGAATGGAGAGGCGCTTCTTGCCGAACTTGCTTCCCAGGACATCGCCGATCAGGGCGATCACGCCGCCGAGGCAGAGGAGGAACAGGACCCGCCCCCAGACGCCGCCAACCAGGGCCAGCAGTACGGAGAAGATCAGAACGGCGATCGGTATGGCCAGGTTACCCATTGGATCCCTTCTCCGGTTCTGGCGTGACCGCAAGGCCCGCCGGGACATCGCTGCCACTTTCGGCTGCGGCTGGCCGGGTCTGGATCGCGCCGGCCAGTGTGAACCGATCGCCGAGATAGAACTTCCTGGCGTCGGGATCGTTCAGAACCTGTTCCACCGTACCCTGAACCCGGATCTTGCCATCACTCATGATATAGGCCCGGTCGACGATGGAGAGAGTCTCCCTGACGTTGTGATCCGTGATGAGGATTCCCAGGCCCTTGGTCTTCAGATACTCGATGATCTTCTGGATGTCCCCCACGGCGATGGGGTCCACGCCGGCGAAGGGTTCATCCAGGAGCAGGAACCTGGGCCGGATGCAGAGGGCTCGGGCAATCTCGACGCGGCGCCTCTCGCCTCCCGACAGGGAATAGGCCATGTTGTTTCGCAGGGCCGCGATGGAGAGTTCGTCCAGGACTTCGTCGATCCTTCTCTGCCGTTGCTTCCTGTCGGGCTCGAGAAACTCCAGGACCGCCTGCAGATTCTGCTCCACCGTGAGGAGACGAAACACGGAGGGCTCCTGTGCCAGGTAACCGATACCCAGCCGGGCGCGTCGATGGATGGCCTGCCAGGTGATGTCGTCGCCCTCCAGGCAGATCCGGCCCGTGTCGGGACGAACGAGACCGACGACCATGTAGAAGGTGGTGGTCTTCCCTGCCCCGTTGGGTCCCAGGAGCCCGATGATGCTGCCGGCCTCCACGTCGATGCTGACGGAGTCCACGACAGTCCGCCCCCGGTAGGCCTTGCTGACGGTCTCGGTGCTCAGCACGAAGACCCTCCGGCAGCGGGGCCCGGGCGCCGGCGGCGTTCGCTGAGGGGGCAGTGCTGAGTCATCCGTTCCAGTCCCCCATCCTCATCGATCGCCGGAGCGGGCCTGGACCGTTCCAGGGCCTTGCTGCAGGCGGATACGACCCTCGACGGCGCCGAAGACGATGCTCCGGCTGGCCTTCAGGAAGTGAAGGATCTTGTTTCCCGAGACTCGATCGGTCTGCTGGCCGTCGGGGCCGAGGCCCCAGGCCCGGGCGTCACCCAGAAGTGTCAATCTATCCAGCGGCTCTTCCAGCCAGGCGCGATCGGCTCGAGCTCCCAGGGTGGGAGATTCGATGGAGACGTCCCCCCGGAACAGGCTGGACCGTCCCACTTGGTCGATCTCGACTTCCTCGGCGTGAACCCGGAAGTCCAGAGTCCTGAAGCCCCTCCTGTCAATCCAGCGGGTGACGACGACCCGATCCAAGCCCTCGATCCGCTGCTCCGCCAGGTCCATGGTCACCTGAGTACCCCGGAGTTCGAGAACCTCGTGGCCTCCTTCGGCGAGGGGAGACCTGCGGGTAACTTTCGGGTCTCCCCAGGCGATGGCCAGCTCCTTGCCGGCGAGATAGCGCAGGCGGGAGCAGGTCAGCTCGAAGTCGCCATCGCTGGCGCCGACGATCCCGACGGCCAGGGCCGTGTCGGACTTCTTCTCGTAGGTCAACCGGTCAGCGGTGAGCACGAACTGACCCCGGGTCAGACGGACGTTTCCCACGACCTCGATCCGATCTCCCGTGGCGTCACCGGGCATGGCATCGCCGGAGACCTCGAAGGGAATGGTCGCCTCCTTGGAGGAGACGGGCTGCTCCCCCGGGGCTCCGCCGGCCAGGGCGAGAAAGGCGAACAGGGCGACGACTCCGGCCAGAGTCGACAAGGCAAGACCGGACCCGGGAAGTGCACCACTCCCCTTCCGGCCGAGCCGGAGGGACCGCCCCGAAACGCCCCGGCCTGTCTGTCGCGTCGGGTACATCGTCATTCCATCGGTTGTCATCCCCCATCCTGGAACCCCTTGTTGGGTACCGGGCTCCATCATCTTAGACCGATCGTCTTGCGGGGGCGCTTCTCCTTCAGTCTGTCCTTCAGAGTAACCTTTTCCAGCGCGATACTCTTGCCTGTCCTGGAGTTGTGAATGATCCGGTTTCCCGTCAGTATTCGCCCCGAGGTGCCGTCGGACTCCACAGACCAGGCCCTGGCTTTCCCGATGATGTGTACCTTCTCGGAGTTCTCGTAGAAGACAGCTCGATCTCCGTCGGCTCCCATCTCGGAGGAGCGAATCTTGACGTCCTTCTTGAAGATGCTCCTGCCAGCTCGATAGAAAGCCTCCGCCAGGCGGCTCCGGATCTCGTAGACCGGACTGTCATCAGGATAGACCCTGGCGAAGACCCGGTGTTCCGCCAGCAGGCGCTGGGTCTGGCGATCGAAGTTGAGGACCTCCGCTTCCAGATTGACCTCCGCCGAACGGCTCGTCTGCAGAATCCGGACCTGGGGATTGACTCGGGCGATCATCCACTCCCGCTTCAGATCGTACTCCAGTACTCCGGCGGTCAGGATATAGTCAGGGTCCGTGAATCGGACCTGACCGGTGGCCCGCAGGAATCGGGTGTCGGTCAAGTAGAGCATCCGGGACGCCGTCAGGGTCCCTCGCTCCCGCCGGGCGATGGCATGACCTGTCACCTCGTACATACCCAGGGCAGCATCGAAGGTGGCGGTGTCGCCATTCATGGTGACCGGTACGGATGCGGTGGTGGAGCCTGTGGAAGGGGACGACGCCGGCTCCCCCTCCAGGTGGGTGGTGGCGATCTCCACGTTCCCCCGCACGATGCCATCATCCAGATCGGTTCCGGTTTCCAGGCGATCCCCGACGAGGCGGGACCGGCTCGTGATCAAGGTGGCCCGGCCGGGGCTGTGAATCCGGCCGGTGCTGGGGTAATAGAGGAGCCGCTCGGAGGCGAGTGACCGGTCGCCGGTGGCCCGGGCATGAACCTGGCCTTCCAGCTCCAGGACCTGGCCGGCCTTGCTCGTACGGCGCTTTCCCCGCTCGGCGTCGAACCAGAGCCGCTCCTCGTCATCCTCCTTCATAACGCCGTTGATGGGAACCAGATCCATCTCGGTCACATCGGAATCGCTGATCACCTGATCTCCGTCCAGATGCAGGACTCGGCCCTCCCCCACGGCGTAAGATCGGACCCGAACGTCGGTCCACTCGATCTTCTGCTCCTTCCGCTTGCCTTCCTCGACGGCAGAACCGATGAAGTCGTCCCGCACTATCCAGGCCAGGGCCAGGGCAATCAGGAGCAGGCCGAGCACGAAGGACGGGTTCCTCATTCAGATCGCCTTGCCACCGGCTGGCCGGCGGATCACCTGATCTTCGCCTTCAGGATGTCATGCATCCGGATCAGACCCAGCACTTCTCCGCTATCGCCGACCACAGGCAGCACGGTGATCTGCTTCCGAGGATTCTCCTCCATCTTCCGGAGGGCGGTTTCGGCCAGGGCCTCGGCGCCGATGGTCAATGGCCCGACGGTCATCCCCTCCTCCAGGGGCAGCTCGAAGAAGTCCTGCCGCGCC
>JAJFLN010000386.1 GCA_021772705.1 Candidatus Cloacimonadota bacterium
TGCCGCCCGCCGTGCTGCCTTCCAGGCCTCGACCGAGCAGAACACCCTTCTCCAGGATCAGGGCGCCGCGATCGAAGCTGACAGGAACCACTTCGCCTCCCACGGGAATCCGCAGGCTCAAACCGCCGGCATCAGCGATGACGCGCAGCTCTTCCAAAGGGCCCTCGGGAAACACAATCTTCCCCTTCAGACCGCCCTGCAAACCGTACTTCCTGGCGACGCCGGGAATCAGGCTCTTCAGGTCGACTCCGCTGAAGGCGACCTCGCCCTTGAAGCTCGGGTCCTTCAACGCCGACGAGACCATCATGTTTCCCGACAGCCTGCCGCCAGCCATCTTGCCCGTCAGCTTGCGCCAGTAGATCCGGTCCTGGGTCAAGGAAAGGACGCCTCCCGTGAGCTCGATCGGCACAGCTCCGTGTTTCAGGGCGATGGAGAGCTGCACTGCATCCGTCTCTGCCGACAGCTTGTACTCGAGCTTCGAACTCGTACCGGAGATTTCCATGTAGAGGTCCGACCGCCCGGTGCATTCATACTGGAGCAAGGGACCACCCAGCGCCCGAGGGAGGTTTCGGATCAATCGGGCCAGATCGGCTCCCGGTGAACGGGCCCGGACGGCGAACTTGAGCTCATCGCCCAGGCGGCCGAGGCGTCCGGTTGCTCTGAACTGGGTGCCGGCGATCTCCAGATCCAGTCCATCGAAGCGGAGCTGCTCCTGCTGATACTTGAGCTTTCCCGCCAGTACCCGAAGGGGAACATCGCCAGCCCCTTCCAGCCGGAAGACGCTCTTGGCCTCTCTTATCAGGAGTTCGGCGTCAACCTGAGGACTCGCCCCGGATCCGGTCAGATGGACCTGCCCCTGGCAGGATCCGGTCAAGGTGGCCGGTAGGGGATGATCCCCCGCCATGGCTGCCAGGTCGACGGCGTCGGAGACGGCCCGCAGATCCAGCTTCTGCTTGCCCATGGGGTCCAGAACGGTGCCATCTACCTGGAAGCGTCCCCGAGGACTGTCGACGATGAGCTTGGAACAGACCACCCGATCCCGGCTGACATGCAACCGGCCGGATCGGACCAGGACCCTGCCCAGATGCGGCAATTCGGTGTCCACATCGTAGGGTGACAGGTCACCCTCCACTGACGGCCGGGCCGGATCGCCGGTGATCTTGAAGGAGCCGAACACCTCGCCGCCGTGCACATGCCAGGTGGGCAGGAGGCGCTGGTCCGCCAGGACATCGAGGTCGACCCGGTCCAGCTTGGCCATGATGTTCACCACCGGGCCCTCTGCCCGGGTCCCGATGCCGCCCTCGAAGCGCGCCTCGAGCCAGCTGCCTTTGCAAGAGAGGCTGCCGGCAAAGACCGGGGGATCTTCTCCGAAGAAACCGTCCAGATCGAGAAAGAGGGGGGCGGCATCCCCCATGGCCAATCGGCCCTGGAGCCGAAGCTTGCGGGCCCCTTGTCTGGGGCGCCTCAGATCCAGCCAGTCCACATCCAGATTCCCCTGTTCGAGCTGGGCCCGGGCCGTGGTGACCGTCACCCTCGGTTTCGGCTTCAGAGACCGCTGTTCGATGAGCTTCAGGGTCCGGATCAGCCGGGCCGTGTTGCCCTCCGGTCGTAGGTCGATCTCGATCTGATCCATCTCAATCGTGTTCGGCGCCAGCCTTCCCTGGAGCAGAAGCCAGTAGTTGAACCGCAGGGCCAACACGCGGGCCTGGAGCGGCAGGGCTTCCCCGGGAGGGATGATGCGCAGGCCGACGGCGTCGACCCGCGTCAGTCCGTGAATCTCTGCCTTCTCGATCGTCACCCGCATGCCGAGCCGTTCCGACAGCTGGGCGGCCAGGATCTCTTCCAGTTCGCCGCTGGCGGTGATCTGGCGAAGCCTCAGACCGGCGAGCAGTACCAGGCCCGAGAAGATCAGGAGGCTGAAAGCCACCACGCTGGCCAGAACGCGCCGGGAAGTCAGGGTCTGCAGGTCGAATCTGATGCTCACGATTTCAACCTCGCCGCCAGCTTGCGTATGTCGTCCTGCAGCTCCTCCGGGAGGTCGCCCGGTATCTTGACCTCGATCTCCACCAGGTGGTCGCCTCCAGCAAGTCCCTTGCCCCGCAATCGCATCCGGGTCCCGGGCTGAGTTCCGGGGGCGACCTTCATCCGGAGCTTCTCACCCTGGAGGGTCTGGATCTCCACCGTTGTACCCAGCATGGCGTCGAAGGCAGAAATGACAGCCTTGCTGATCACATCGGCACCCTCCAGTCGAAAGTCGCCGTCACTGGCGATCTGGAGCTTCAGGTAAAGGTCGCCTGGCTTGCCTCCCGCCGGAGCCGGGCCTCCCTGGCCCGCGAGGCGCATCTCGGTTCCGTCTTTCGTGTCCGCCGGAATCTTGATGGTGATCCTTCTTCTCTCTTTCTTCTGGCCCTTGCCTGCGCAGCTGGAGCAGCCGACGGCTGCGATGATTCCATGACCTCCACACCGGACGCAGCTACCCAGAGGTCCTCGGAGGCCAGCGCTGCGTCCCGTCCCGTTGCATTGGGGGCAGCCGGTGGTCCGCTCACCGCCCGTTCCGCTGCAGGAGTCGCAGGGGACGGTCGCCTCCAGAGTGAGGGTGACTCTCCCTCCAGCCGAGGCCGTTCGAATGGGTACCTTGGCCGTGGCGTCGACGCGCTGTCCCTGGGTCGGCCGAGAGGGTCGGGCTGACTGCCGTCCCGAGGTCCTCCCCCCGCGGTTGAACAACATGTCGAAGACGCTGCCGAATCCCCCAGATCCACCATCGCCGCCGCCGCCGCCGAAGTCCTTGAACTGGGAGAAGTCGAACCCCGGGGCTCCTGAGCCGGGCTGGCCCTGAAACCGGAATCCCTGAGCGGCCATCTCTCGAAGCTGATCGTACTCGCCGCGACGCTTCTGGTCCCGCAGCACCTCGTAGGCCTCGTTCGCGTCCTTGAATCGCTTCTCCGCCTTCTCGTCCCCCGGATTTCGGTCGGGATGCAGCCGCTTGGCCAGCTTGCGATAGGCTGAACGGACCTGCTTCTCCGATGCTGTCTTGGAGACTCCCAGGGTCTTGTAGTAGTCCTTGTCGGCGCTGACCATCAGTCGTCGTCTTCGAACGGGCCAGGCAGCACGGATGCCGAGAGAGTGGCCAGCTTGCTCAGGCCCTCCCGCTCGACCCGCCGCACTTCCTCACGGGGCAGGCTTGTCAGATGGCTGACTTCCCGGACCGAGTGCTCCACTTGATCGTCCAGCCCGAAGCGAAGGCTGATCACGCTCTTCTCCGCTGTGGTCAGCCGCTCCAGGAACGGACGGAGGCTGGCGATGACGTGCTGCTTTCGCGTGTTCCTGGCCCGCTCCGTGGCCTTCGTATCCTCCACCACTTCCTCAAAAGTCTTGTCCTTGTCCGAGGGTAGAGGTGCATCGAGACTGAGGGGGTTCTTGCCGAGACTGGAGAGGAACTCGACCTTCGAAATCGGCCACTCCAGGGCCGTGGCGATCTCTGCGTCAGTCGGCTCGCGCTTCAGCTTGCCCAGCATTCGGGCCTTCTGGCGTCCCATGCTGTGAAGCTCCTTCACCAGCTTGCGAGGTATTCGGATCAGCAATCCCGATGCCTGGACATGGCGGGTGACGGCCTGACGAATCCACCAGCTGGCGAACTGAGAGAACCGGCTCGCCTTGCCCGGCTTGTAGTGGTGCGCCGCGTCGAGGAGACCCATGTTGCCGGCCTGGATCAGGTCCATCCGGTTGAGACCGGAGTGCCGGTAGTCGTGGCAGATCTTGACCACCAGTCGCAGATGAGACTCCACCAGGACGTTGGCGGCCTGCTCGTCGCCCGAGGCGACACGGCTGGCGAGGGCCTCCTCCTCCCGTGAATCCAGATTCGGGATTTCGGAGATGTCCGACATGTAATCGCCCATCACGCCGGAGGCTCTCTGCTCCGGAGAGAGAAGCCCACCGGGGTCCGGTTTGGCCGGAGGATCGGCGGAGTCCTGGTGCGATTTCGCAAGCACTTCGGTCCCGGCTGTCGCCACCGCCATCGCCCCGTCGCTGCTCCTCTCTTCTGCCTGCTCAGGCCGGTCAAGGGGAGGGGGAGCCTTCTTCGCCTTCCACGTCACGGTGATTCCGGACTCCGACAAGGCGTAGAACACCTCGTCCATCTGCTCCGCCGTGAGATCCACCGGCAACATCTCTTCCAGCCGATCACAGGTGACGGTGATCTCTCCTTCGAGACGATCCAGCACCGAAGACGCCAGCTGGCGAATTCGCGGGACTTCGTCCGGGTCTTGTGAATGGTGGGCCAAGGAAGTCATCTGGGTGGGGCCGGGGAGTTGCCTAGCAACCGATCGATGAGGCTGGGGCGAGGAGCGTCGACGCCCTCGGGATAGTTGGGAGAGCTTACGATGAGCGGCAGTACCAGGCCG
>JAJFLN010000387.1 GCA_021772705.1 Candidatus Cloacimonadota bacterium
GATCCAGGAGACAGTTCCATCTGGACGGCACATCCGGAACTCCTGATGAAAGGCGTCGCCACCGGTGATGAACCGCTCCCAGGCCTGACTCAAGGCCGCCATGTCGCCGGGATGCAAGCTCCGGAACCAACCGTCGCCAAGAGCCTCCTTGCGACTCAGACCGGTCATCTTGGCCCATCTGGGATTCACGTAGGTGCACCGGCCCTGGTCATCACACTGATAGATGCCGACATCCGCTACGGCGGCGAGAGTCCGGAACTGCTTTTCGCTCTCCCTGAGGGATGCTTCGGCCGCCTGTCGCTGAGCCATGACCCGGCTCGCCCCGGAGGCCAGGAGAAGGCAGAGCAACAGGGAGGCAGACCCAGGAACGGCAAGCCGGTACAGAAGAGCGATAAGCCCTTCCCGGACCTTCGATGCCGGAACGTGGTGGATCAGTCTCCATCCCAGGTGTCTCCTGGAGATTTCCGGTCCGCGGTCGCGCATCCAGCGCAGGGAAGAGGTCCGCACCATCAGGGGAGTGGCCTTCCACGGGCTGGTCGATACGTAGGCAAACAGGCCACGGGGAGTCTGGATGAACCCGGATGCCTTGGACTGCATCTGGGGCCAGGCCTCGGGAAAGTCCCGGCCGAAGGTGCAGCTCCTCCTTTCGGCCAGGATGCTGCCCCATTCCGCCTCCGAAGTGGGACCCTTGAGGAACCATCCACCGGAGTCGACCAGCAGCGCCTGCCCTTCCGTTGCCTTCTCTGCCCTCCTCAAGGACCTGAGCAGCGCCGGCCCGGTGTGGTTCAGGACGATTACTCCCGATAGGGTGCCGGCTTCGTCGAAGACGGGGGTGGAGAAGCGCACGTAGGACCTGAAGGGCCGCTGGATGACGCCGTCCTCCACGTTGAGATCGAACTCGGAGACGTGGATCTGGTCTTGAGTCAGGCGAAGGGTCGCCTGGAAGTAGTAACGCTCCTTCTTGTTCCGGAGTCGTTCCGTAGGCACGGAGGCGAAGCTGGCTCCCTTGCGATCGATCCGGATCTGCTCCATACCTGTTTGGTCGATCAAACGGATCTGACCGTACTCGGGACGGGAAGCGGCGAAGGCCATGTACTCCCGCCTGAGCAGTTCCAGGGACGCCGCCGACGGCCGGGTCAGGTGTTCCTCAAGGACCGGCTGAGCTCGAAGGTGTTGCAAGTCTGTCTCGGCCTGAAGGAAGCTGTTCTCCAACCCCTGCGCCCAGAGCTGGGTCTTGTCCAGCGACTTGGCGCCGATGAGGTCTATCTCGGCCTCCCAGTCGGCCCACGCGAAGAGACCGATGACCAGCGATGCAAGGGCGACAGCGGGGATGAAGATGAGCAGGAACAGGCGCTGCCGAAGGCGAAGCTGTTTCCGCTGGTTGGCGGGCTGGTGGGAAGTCATGGTTGCGTCACAGGTCGCGCGGCAGCCGGACGGCGGTGTCGTGGTCAGCCTGGCCTCCCCGGTCCATGTCCGAGAAACGATTCACGGCACCCTCCCATGCAATAGACGTTCCGAATACGTCGCAATTGCGGCCCGATCGGTCGAAATGCCTTCCACGCAGGGCTTTATCCGGGCAGCGAGTCAGGTCGCGCTTGCCGTCCTGAGGTCCACTTTGGAGATGTAGCCTCGGAGAATCTATGGGCTCGTTGCCGCAACTGGGGAGTCCATGCCTCATAGCTGAGGCTGGGACAGAAGCAGCCTGAAACTTCCAGCTACTCGGTGACGGCCGCCTGACCGGAGCTGGCGACGGCGCCGGCCGTGGCTGCACCGAATTCCCTCTCGTCTGCTTCGCAATCCTCCAGACTCTTCAGGTTTCTGAACCAGAAGAAGTAGAGGCCCAGGGCACAGAGGGCGGCCACCATCGCGAACCCGGAGAACTTCAGCCAGTCATGGAACACGAAGGCCATGACTGCCAGAAGAACGGTCAGCTGGAAGGGGACGGCGAGGCAGATGGCGATGAAGTCGTTCAGGTTTTCGATGATCCTCTTGAAACGACTCTCCTTGTCGATGGTGCCTGTGTCCAGGGCCTTCCTGGCGTAGGGGCCCCAGAATCCGAAGGGGTTCACCTGGACATAGAACTTGATCAGGATCGCCTCGTCGACGGGCCGCGTCATCAGGCTGGCGACGATCGAGACGAGGAGGGAAATGGCCAGGATGGAGGGGAAGGTGACGTAGAGAGGAAAGGCGGGCAGCATCTTGAAGAGGAATGCCGCGGCCATGCCCGCCCCGGTCCCCCAGGCGAAGCCCAGCCCGTTGAGACGAGGCCAGTACCACCTGAGGAAGAGTGGCATGAACATCCCTGCCGAGAGCCCCATGGTGATGAAGTCCCAGATCGTGTTGATGTTCGGGATGAGCATCGCCAGCAGCACGCCCAGGGTGGCGAGTCCGATCGTCGCGTACCGGCTGGCCTTCATCAACTGCTCCGAGCTGGCCTTCGGATTGATGTAAGAGTGGTAGATATCGATGACCAGATAGGAGGCTCCCGCATTGAGTGTGGAGTCGAATGTCGACATCGCCGCGGCGATCAACCCGGCGATCACGAACCCCTTGATACCCAGGGGGAAGAGAGTTCCGATGACCACGGGAAGGATCTTCTCCGAGTCCGTCGAGATCTGTTGCACCGCGTCGGGATAGACCGCTCCCTGTGTGAGGACCAGCCAGTAGCCCAGAGCCACCAGGCCAGCGACCATGGCCCATCGGAGAATCGAGATGAGAATGCTCTCCAGAGTCAAGTAGCCCGCCTCTCGCTCGTTGCGAGCGGCGAAGAAGCGCTGGTCTGTGTAGCCTCCGACGCCGGACATGCCTTCCAGGGTCACCTTGAACAGGTAGAAGAGCACGAAGACCGAGAACATCTCCATCAAGGGGGCGAACTCGGCGAGCTTGTTGTCGGTCTTGGTCAGCACCGATGTCCAGAAGGTCAGGTCGCCTCCCCCCGTGGTTGCTTCTCCGCCAGCTTTGATCGTCTCGATCGCCGCTGAGGCCTGGGTCTTGACACCCGCAAGGGTGGAGTCGATGTTGCCCTTCACGGCCTCCGGGATTTCGAAGGTGAAACCCATCCACTCCTTGGGGAGACTCTGAGGGTTGGACTTGAGCATCTCCGAGAGGTTCACGGAGAAGCCGATGACCGCCACGTAGATGGCTGTGAAGCTGAGGATGATCATCTGGATGACATCGGTGAACACCACCCCGTAAAGACCGGACATCAACGTGTAGAAGAGTCCCACAGCAACCATGAGCAGCGTGCAGATGTCCTTGTCCCAGGGCAGGAAGTACTCCAGGAACTTTCCTCCTCCGACGCAGAAGTAGATGATCATGCCCAGGGACAGAACGGACTGTGCGACGGCGGACAGGATGTGTGCCGCGTTGCCTGCCCGGTCGGTTCCGAACCGGATCCTCATCCATTGGGCCGATGTCATGACCCGGCTTCGACGAAGCCACTTTCCAAGGAACACCATCAGGAATGCCAGGGCCAGCCCGACGCCGCCTCGCAGCTCCACCAGGAATCCGCGATAGCCGAAGTCGTAGACCATGGCGACGATGATCATCGTCCCGGTCATGTCGAAGTTGGACGTGGCCGTCGAGATTCCCAGGACCCACCAGGGGATCTTGTTCTTGCCCAAGAAGTACTCTTCGACTCCCTGGGAGGCCACCCGTGACATGTAGTACCCGACCGCAGTCACCAGGATCAGGAAGGCCACGATGATTGCTGTGTCGACCGGGTGGAGTTGAGCCGCTGTCTGCTCCATCATGTCTCCTGCTTCTTTGAGCGGATAGATGCGTGAGGGATGAACCCCGTGCGCCGGTTCATGGCACCCGGGTAGGCCAGGCGAGCATATCACGTGGGGGCCGGTCGACCAGTAACTTCAGTCTCGCAGCATCCCTGGAGTCCGGTGAGGCTCGGGCCGGACCCGTCTTTTTCCGGGTGCATGTCCCGTAGGGG
>JAJFLN010000388.1 GCA_021772705.1 Candidatus Cloacimonadota bacterium
GAATCTGACCCAAATCTGGGCGCGACTTCTGCGCATTTATTCCTGCGCGGCCCCTAATCTGCCGGCCCCTGCGGAGGGTCTCGGTGGTGTATCCTCCGCATCGACATGTCCGCCCAACCATTGATCCCCCGAATTCTGGGCAACCTGGAGAAGGTCGTCATCGGCAAGAGAAGGCTGCTTCGCAGTCTCCTGACGGCCCTGCTTGCCGGGGGGCACGTTCTCATCGAAGACGTGCCTGGCCTTGGAAAGACGGTCCTGGCCCGGGCTCTGGCCCGCTCCGTTCACGGTCACTTCAAGCGGATACAGTTCACGCC
This sequence comes from Candidatus Cloacimonadota bacterium, assembly GCA_021772705.1. Lineage (GTDB taxonomy): Bacteria > Muiribacteriota > UBA6191 > JACPRK01 > JACPRK01 > OFTM100. The sequence goes on from JAJFLN010000388.1 coordinate 315, forward strand.
GGATCTGCTGCCCTCCGACGTGGTGGGGGTCTCGATCTACCAGCCAGAGAAGAAGCAGTTCCAGTTCAAGCCTGGCCCCCTGTTCGCCAACGTCCTGCTGGCCGATGAGATCAACCGGGCGACCCCCAAGACCCAGTCGAGCCTGCTCGAGAGCATGGCGGAAGCCCAGGTCACGGCAGACGGAACCACCTACGGACTGCCGAAACCCTTCTTCGTCATGGCCACCCAGAACCCCCTGGAATCCCAGGGCACCTATCCCCTGCCGGAGGCCCAGCTCGACCGGTTCATGATGAAGCTCTCCATCGGCTATCCCGACGCGGCAGCGGAGTTGAAGATCCTCCAGGAGCAGCAGCTGCAGCACCCCCTCGACACTCTGGAGCCGGTCTGCAAGTGTGAAGAGGTGCTGGCCATGCAGGCTCAAGTCCGGGCCGCCTCCGTCAGCCAGGAGCTCCTGAAGTACATCATCCGCCTGATCTCCTCTACCCGGGAGCATCCCGATGTGCAGGTCGGCGTCAGCCCTCGAGGAGCCCTCGCCCTTCGCCGGGCCGCTCAGGCGCTGGCCGTGCAGTCCGATCGAGATTACGTCATACCCGACGACGTGAAGGACTGCGGCATGCCCGTCCTGGCCCATCGCCTGATCCTGCGGCATCAGGCCCTGCTGGAAGGAAAGACCGGCATTCACGTCATGAAGCAGCTCCTTCGTTCCGTTCCCGTCGAGGCGCCGGCCGACCCGGCCTGACCCGGTTCGGTGAGGGCAGCCGACGGCTCCAGGACAGTAACTTCGATCCCATGACCTCCCTCCTGGTGCAGCGACCCATGGGTCTGAGCCTGAAGCTTACCCCTGTGGTGGCAGGTACGGTCTTCTTCTATCTCTGGAGGGACCAGGAGCTCTTCCTGCTGATCGCCTGCTCCATCCTTGGAGCCGCCGCTATCTCCCTGGCCGCCGGCCGGTACTTCACTGGCGTGATCCGCGTCAAGGCCGACTGGCCCGAGACAGCCCACGCCGGCATGCGACGTCTCATGCGCGTGGGAGTGGTCAATGCCGGCGCCTTCGCCTCACCTTCCCTGAACCTGATTGTCCGGGTCGGTGACGACGTGGTCGAAGCCTCGGCCGATCTGGACCCCATGCCCAACGACGAGGACCAGGACGTCGAGCTGGACCTGCTGTTCCAGAGACGGGGAGTCTTCAAGGAGGCAGAGGTCGAGATCCGGTGCCAGGTTCTGGGCTTCTTCCGGGTTTGCCGCATCTGGAAGGTCCCGGTCAACCTGACGGTTCATCCAAAGATCTGGGTCCTCTCGGAGAAGCCCCTCGGTCCGGGATCTCCCTACTCGGCCACGGGACTCTCCAATCTTCCCCTGGCTGGACACGACATCGAGTTCCTGGGAGTCCGGGAGTACGTGTCGGGAGACAGTCCGCGACTGGTCCACTGGAGGACGTCGGCTCGCAGGGGACGGCTCTTCGTGAAGGAGTTCGCTCGTTCTTCCAGGGCTGATGTGTCGCTCCTCGTCGACCTGGCCGCTCCCGGTCCCTGGACTCGGGAAGTCACGGAGATGGTGGTGACCGGCGTGGCGTCGATTGTCCACCTCCTCAAGGGGATGCACGTGCGGTACGAGATGATCCTGAACGGGGAGGAGCCGAGACACCTTCCCCACGGTCTGGGAGGGGCACAGTACCTCAATGCCATGCACCTCCTGACCCGGGTCGAGGCCGGCGGTCCCGATGACGTGATGGAGCGGTTTCAGCATCTTCTGGTTCGCCTGAACCCACCCGGTTCCTTGCTTGTCTTCGTCGCCTTTCCTTCCGAGCGCCTCCTGAACTTCCTGGAGCGACTCTCGATGACGGGCCTGAAGGTGTCTCTCCTGACACCGGGGCTCGTGAACCTGCCCGATGACGCTCTGGCCAGTCAGCCAGACTGGGTTCCCCTCGGACCGGGAGGGCGGGAAGCGGCATTCCCGGTGCATTGTTACTCTTCCGGCCAGGATCTGGAGCGGCTCGTCGGGAGCTACGGATGAGCCGCACCAGCCCGAGACTTCCGCTCCTGGCCCGCCTTGCGGCTCTTGGAGCCTTCGGCGCCGCCGTTGAGGTGCCTGTCCTGGACGGGGGCCAGAACGGGACCGCGTTCATCGCCTGCCTGGCCATTCTGGCTGCCGGGCTGGCTCTCAGCGGCCGCCTTCCTCGAAAGCACTCCCGGGGGGCCGACGTGATCCGGCTGAGTCTCCTGTTCGCTGGACTGGCAGTGATCGCCGTCATCGGAACCGGAGCGCGAGAGCTCTTCCCGGAAGGAGATCCCCTGAGCTCCAAGCCGTTGCTGGTGCTCCTCTGGCTCATGCTTCTGTCGGCGGCATTCATGTTCCTGCCCGACGGCCCCATGGCCGGATTCTTCATGGCCGGCTCCCTGATGGCCGCATCCGCCTATGTCGACTATGGCCGAACGGGTTTCGGCACCATCACCATCTTCGCCTTCTGCACCATCCTCTATGGTCTGGCCTCGGGTCTGCCCGCTACACCAGACAAGGATTGTTCGCTCAAGCACGCTCCACAGTTGATCGAGCTATCCGTCGTCCTGACGGGGATCACGGCCATCGCCTCCGTGGGAGTGTTCCTCTTCTCGCCCCTCCTGTTGCCGGAGGCGCAGGTGAAGGAGCTGATGAGCGGACTGGAAGCCAAGGTCATGAACCACTTCCTGGGGCCGCCTCAGAAGCCCAAACCGAAGGGCGCCGACAAGGAGCAATCAGCGCCACCACAGTACCACTTCGCCAAGATACAATACGAGAGCGACCTGGTTGGCTTCGACGATCAG
>JAJFLN010000389.1 GCA_021772705.1 Candidatus Cloacimonadota bacterium
CATCCAGGACGACTGAATGGCCGAGTTTTCCCGATCCGTTCGTCCTGAGCCTGTCGAAGGATGAATGGAGCGGGCGGCCATATCGTCTGAGCCTGTCGAAGCATGTCCTGAGCCACGCCGAAGGGGATGAATGGAGCGGGCATCCATAGTGGGGCGAACGGATCCGGAATAGGCCAGGGGACCCCCTACGGGACATGCACCCCTCGATGACCTTGATCTTGATCAGAGTGAGTGATCATGCCAGCCGGTCTCACCCCTGACGCCGGCAAGACCAAGACGCAGGTGCTGGGGCGCCGGCATCGCCTCCCGGCGTCTCACTGTCGACGGAGGGCCGCCGCGATCTCGTCGAGGCGGCGGTCGGCGGTTTCGAGCCAGCCTTCGGACAGCAGCATCAGCTTGTCCTTCCGGTCGTACTCCCAGCGAGCCACCAGGGCCCGGTTTCTGACGAATCCTTCTCGCCGGGCTTCCCGGAGATCGAACCTGAAGTCTTCCCATGCCCGCTGGGCCTTCAGGAGTTCCTCCCGGCTCGCCCGACGGGGATCGGGACTCCATCGGGTCTCCATCTCGGTGAAGAGGGCCTTCCGGCCGAGCAGTCCGAGGCCGTGAGGAAACCACTCGATCTGTCGCCGGGACAAATAGGGGACGAGAGTACTGTCGTAGAGGTCTGCGGCCTCCTCCCGGTAGCCGATCCGCTGGAGGGATGTCTTGACGATCTGAATCAGGTCGGTCGCCCTCACCGGGTCCGGGACGGAACGGCCGATGGCCTTCGACACCTCACGTCCTTTCGTCAGGAGCGACTTCCGGAGATGTGCCCACTCGGCCTTGTCGAGCACCGGTCTCAAGAGTGACTTCAGCCCCAGTACTCCCAGGTCCCAGTTGAGCGTTCCGGTCCAGACCGCCTCCGGAGGCAACTGGTCCAGCAGGAGTTTCAGCCGGCTGGCGATCCGGGAGTCGAAGTCATCGAGCCAGACTTCATGGGCGACCATCTCCTCCAGGGGATGCACGGTGCTCGGCTGCTTCCTGGTCATGTACCTTTCCAGGTTGTCCCGGGCCGCTCTGACTTGCTGGAGCAGTTCCAGAAGCAGGCGGCCGAGAGATTCCGTCTCCGCGGGGTGAAGGGAGGCCAGCGTGCTTCCGCAGGAGACGAGGAGCCGCCGGACGGCCATCTCCGCCTTGGCGGTGATCTCCGTGGTCTTGCCCGTGGCTTCGACACGTTTTTCCGTCCGGAGGACTCCGTCCTCCTGGAACAGAGCGGAGTGCACGAGTGTTGCTGTCCGCGCTACTTCGGGCCTCACCTGGTCAATGGCAGCCAGCACTGCGGCATTCGGACTCTTTGGGGCCAGTGAGTCCGTTGAAGGTCCGGGAGCCAGTGAGGACTTCGCCCCCCCCTTGTCGGACAGATTCGGGAGGGCTCGGCTGTCCGCTGGATCGGAGTCTCTCGGGATCGCAACGGCCTTCGGGCCCGTGGGGGAACGGTACGAGACCAGGCCGGCTGCCGCAACGAGGGTGGCGACGGCCAGGGTTCCCAGCAGGAGTTGACCGGGGCGCCATCCCTTGGTGGCGTCGACCTTGCTCCTGCCAGAGACGATGGTGGCTGCCGCGGTACGGGTTGAATCGCGCCTTCTTCGAGCGCCGCCCCCGGGCGGGGCTGTGGCCAGGCGAATCGTCGGAGTACCGGTCTCCGGCGCCGAGCCGGGAGCTTTGAACCGGCGGGAGATCCGGATCACCTGGTCTCGAATTGCGACGGCGCTGGCGGGGCGGTCCGCCGGGTTCTTCCCCAGGGCTCGATCGATGAGTCCGATCAGCCCCGGCGGCAGCTGGCCGAGGCCCGGCGGAAGTGGGGGGGCGGGGGACCTCACATGGGCCTCGAGGATCGCCATCACATCGTCGCCGGAAAATGGCGGCGCTCCGGCGAGACACTCGTAGATGACCACGCCGAGGGCGTAGAGGTCTGACGGAGGCCCGGCGGGCTTGCCGGAGATCACCTCCGGGGCCATGTAGGCCGGGGTACCGAGTAGAGTTCCTTCTGCAGTTGGCTGCCGTGAGGGGCCCTCCTCCCTCGCGATGCCGAGGTCGCCCAGAAGCAGCCCGCGATCCCGGTGGAGGAAGAGGTTCTCGGGCTTCACGTCCCGGTGGACGATTCCGCTCTGGTGGAGCACGGCCAGCACATCGGCGCACTGCCGGGCCACCTGCAGCGTTCGAGGAAGGTCGAGGGCTCCCACCTCGGCCAGCTCCTCACGCAGAGTGCGGCCTTCGATCAGCTCCAGCACCAGATAGAGCAGATCCGGTTCCTCGCCGGCTTCCAGGACCTGGACCAGGTTCGGATGGGTCACCCGGGCGGCAAGCCGGCCCTCCCGGAGGAACCGCTCCCGCATCGCCGGCTCCCGGGCCAGCTCAGGGTGGAGGATCTTGAAGGCCACGTCCCGGTCCAGGGAGAGCTGTCGGGCGCGGTAGACCGTCCCGGCTCCGCCGGCGCCGATCGGTTCTCCCAGGAGATAGCCTCCGATACGTCTTCCCTGCATCGAGAATGGATCATAGCCTGCCGGCCTCCCCTGGCGCAGGGGATGGGGGAGGCTCAGAACCCAGTGGCGAACGCGGGTATCGCCCAGGAGGCAATCCGTTAGGTCGGCGGCCCGCAGACTCATCCAGCTCCCGACCACGGACCGATGGACGCGATTCGATCGAGGCTCCGGACGATCATGACACCGGCGGGCAGGAAGGGCTGGTTCCTTCGAGGTGCCATGGAGGGGTCCAGCCGGGCCGCCTTGGCGATGGGGGAGGCTCAGTAGGCGCAGGACTCGACGAATCCAGGGTTCACGGAGTGGCACTCGGGACAGTACTGGGTCCCACCCGTCACCGGAGGGTACTCGGCTTCCATCACCTGGCAGTCGTGTGACTCCAGGGGTGCGGGAGCGTTGCCGGCCGAGGACCCGTCGACGACGAGATCCGCATCGGCCTGAGAAACGGCGGGCAGGGTGGAGAACTCGCCGCTGAGCTGATCCATGTCGCCAACGAGAAAGCGGCTCTCGTCACAGGCATAGACCGAACAGGCCCCGGTGTACTCCCAGCAGACACGATGGTGAAGGGTGGAGCAGCTGCGGCAGGAGACACCTCCACTGCTGAAGGTGAGCCCTCCCGCAGACCATGCAAAGGAACTCTTTTCTGTCTCCCGCTGCCATGTTCGCGCCTGCCGGCCTCGTTCCGCCCCATTCAGCATGCACTGAGACAGACACCGGTTGCCAGGGTTCCCGATGCCGCCGGGTCTCACCGGGTCCGGAAGCTGGCGGCGAGTCGGATGACCACGAGGCAGATCAGCATCACGGTGACGATGCAGGGCCCGCCGGGCAGGTCACCCTCGTAGGCGACCCAGAGCCCGGCCACGGTGGCCAGGGCCTGAACCCCCATGGCCACCGCCAGGACTCCCGGCAGCCGGAAGCCCGTCAGGAGTCCCGCCGAAGCGGGAATGACCACATAGCCGAAGACGAGCAGCAGCCCACAGCTCTGGATCGACACGCCGATTCCGAGGCCCAGGGCCAGGAAGAACAGCGCATCCCACGCCCAGACGCGGACACCGGCGACGATGCCGCTGACGGGATCGAAGGAGATGGCCACGAGCTGTCTGAAACCGCTGATGTGGAGGAGTCCGATCCCCAGAGCTGCCAGCCCCAGGGTCCAGAGCTGCGTCTCCCGGACCACGATCAGGTTGCCGTTGAGCATCTCGAGCTGTTCGGCCTCGCCGGTGCCGCTCCGGGCCAGGAAGAGGATGGCCAGGGCTCCGGCGCCGAGATAGAAGAGCCCCATGTGAGCCTCCCCCGGAAGGCGGCCCCGGAGCCGCTTGCTTCCGGAAGCGATGGAGGCGGCGACGGCAGAGAGCATCCCCAGGGCTGTGGGCTGGAACCCCAGCAGGACCCCCAGTGCGATGCCGGCGGAGGCTACCTGGGCCAGGGCGATGGCCACGAAGACGAGCCTCCTGAGCACCACGAAGAGGCCCAGCCAGGTGCAGATCGTCCCGGCCAGGAGTCCCGCCACGGTGGCCCGCTGCATGAACTCGAAGGAGAAGGCCTCCAGCCAGCTGTGCCGCTGGGCCGGCAGATGCCGATGCTCGTGGGGCACCGGGCGTTCGTGGACGAAGGTGGGAACCTCCTCTGCCCCGGGAGGCGCCAGGTGATGGGGGTGGCCATGCTCATGGTCTCCCCGGGACTCCCCAGACTCGATCTGTTGCTCCAGGGCGGCCAGGGGATCTTCCTCCCCCTGGACAGCGGCAGGGACGAGTAACAGCAAGGCCAGCAAAACGCAGGTCTTCATGAGTCTGCCCTCGGGACGACGATCTTCTTGCCCTCCATCTCCAGGACCTTCAATCCCGTTCCATAGACATTCATCAGACGATCTCCTGACAACAGGTCATCCCTGCTGCCGGCAACCACTCGACCGTCTCCCACGAGGGCCAGATGGGCGGCGTGATTGGCCACCAGGTTGAGCTGATGAGTCACGAGAACGATGGATCGGCCCTGCCGGTGCAGCTCATCCACGAGAGCCATGATTGCAATCTCGGAAGGGAAGTCGAGACCGTTGGTCGGCTCATCGAGGATGAGCAGTTCCGGGTCGACCACGAGAGCCCTGGCGAGCAGTACCCTCTGCTTCTGCCCACCCGACAGCTCGGCGAAACGACGGTCCCCGAGCTTCTCGAGGCCCACCCGATTCAGGACCCGTTCGATGTCTTCCGGGGCATGGCTGCAACTGGCGGCCAGTTCGTGACCCATCCGGACGATGTCCCTCGCCGTCAGGGGAAAGATGTCGTCCAGAGCGGTTCTCTGAGGAACGTATCCCACCCGCAGATCCGGCTGCCGGTGGATCACACCCTCCTGCACCGATAGCACACCGAGCATTCCCAGGAGCAGCGTGCTCTTGCCTGCGCCATTGGGGCCAACGATGCCCAGGTAGTCCCCCCGCAACAGCTCGACGTTCACGCCGGACAGGATGGTTCGACGGCCATAGCCGAGACGGACTTCCCGCAGCTCGAGGATTCTACCCGGGGCCGAGGGGTCCTCGCCGTTCAGTTGCCTTCTCCCTTCATGGAAGTCAGCACCTGGCTCACGAGACCGGACAGGAACTCCGGGTAGGTCTGCCCCTCCAGAGTCGAAGGAGGCAGAGTGGTGACCCGGGCCCCGGATCCGGCAGCGACTGTCTCTGCCTGGGACCTGTTGAAGTAAGGCTCCATGAAGAGGTGCTTCACGCCCAGGGACTTCATCTTCCTCTGGAGCTTGGCCACGTGGGAAGGACTGGGCTCGATGCCGGGCCGCATCTCCACGTAGCCCGCCACCTTCAGTCCACAGAACCTCATCAGATAGTTCCAGCTCTGGTGGTAGAGAACCACCGGAGTGCCCGCGAGGGGGGCGAGGGTCTTGCGCCAGCCCGCGATCTGCTGGCTCAGGTCGACGACGAACTGCCGCGTTCTGTTTCTGAATTCATCGTTCCACTCCGGCCGCTTCTTTCCCAGGGCCTGCATGATGTGGACAGCGATGATCTTTCCGTTCTCCGGGTCACTCCAGTAATGCGTGTTGCCGTAGACATGCAGGTCTCCCCGGCTGCGATCGATGGCCCCGGAAGGGACGTTGAGGAGCTTGATCCCCACGGAGCAGTCGACGTACCCATCGGCGCCGTTCTGAACGGCCCCGTTTCCGGAAGCCGTCAGGACATCGAAGAGCCATGGCTCGTGATCCAGTCCGATGGTGAGGAGAAGCTCCGCGGCCCGGACCCGCTGAATGACAGAGGGCTTGAGAGGCAGCGTGTGGGGGTTCATGGTCGGCGGACAGAGGAGTGAGACGTCGACCTGGTCGCCGCCAATCTCCCGTGCGATGGCCGCCAGATCGGCGTTGGTGGCCGCGATCCGTACCGGTTCGGCGGCGCCGGCCACGCCGGACAGAATCGCCGCTGCCGCGAGGATCGTCAGGAATTCGTGAATCATGATGACCTCCTGGTCCCGGTGGGGGACGTCAGTACTTGTGGGCTCCGTGAGGGCCCAGGGCCCAGGACCAGCGCAGGGTAACCACGTTCTCTTCCTGCTTGCCGTTACGGGGGAAGCTGGAAGCGATCCGATCGTACTGCAGCTGAAAGCGGTTGAACTCCGTCGAGTGCCACGTCAGCCAGGCTGCCCAGCCGTCGACCCGGTTGGACAGGACACCGGGACCGGCGGTGGCGACCTCATCCAGGATCTCCAGCAGGGTGTCGGACTCTCCGTACCGGCCTCCCACGTCCCAGTATCGATCGAAGGTGTACTGGGCCATGGCATAGAAGCCGTCGTTCTCCAGATCCGTCAGGCCGCCGAACGCGGCGGGATCCACGTCCCGGTCGCTCCAGAGAAACTCCGTGCGGAAGAAGAACCGCTCGTAGAGACTCCTGTCGACGGGCTCCCAGCGATAAGTCAGGTCCAGGCCTTGCAGGGTCTGACCCAGAGTGGCTCCCGGATCGTGGTGACCGTCGACGACGGAGTATCCCAGCCCGATGTTGGAGGAGTCGCTCAGGTCGTGGTAGACGTGGGCCCTTCCGAGGAGCATCAACTCGTCGGAACCGACGCCGGCGAAGACGGACTCCTCGCCGCCCTCGCCATTCAACACCTGACCCGTCAGCTCGAGCTGCGTGGAGTAGTCCTCGCCAAGGTTCATCGACTTCAACAAGCCGACGCCTTGCTCCCGGAGGCCCTCGGCGGACAGGAAGTTCCGGATCACCAGCGGCCGGTTCGCGGCTCTCAGGGCATGGGTGTGGGTCAGGTTGTTCTTGCCGAACTCGGTGCGAAACTTGCCTCCCTTGAGATTCAAGCCCCAGGGAAGCCGCCAGTAGGTCAGATAGGCCTCCTCCACCTCGATCCGCTGCTCGGCGGCCGCGCCGGCGGTGTCGTCGAACTCTTCCAGAACGCCGGGGAGAGCCAGGAAGATGTCGGCCCGGGCGAAGGGGTCCACGGCGGCTTGAATGGCCAGCTCCAGCTCCCGGAGACTGAACCGGTCCCGGTTTCTGTCTCCCGTCGGATCACCGGCGGAATCGAGGGCCGAGGGGTTCTCGTCCAGGCTGGAGTTGTTGTAGGCGAAATCGCCGGTTGCGGAGATCTGGGGATTCCAGAGCGTCCGCGGGTTGCCTCGAGCTGGCGCCTTGGCAGCCGACTTCTCCAGGTTCGCCTCCAGGGCTGCCAGGGGGTCCGCCTCCAAGGGCAGGTCCGCCTTGCCGGCAGGCACAGGCAGTGTCCTTTCCTCCCCCCCGGGGCCACCGCCGGTCCCGGCGTCGAGGGTCTTCTCCAGGCGGCGAACGGTCTGTTTCAGGTCCTGTAGCTCCTGCTTCATGCGAAGCAGTTCAACGTCGGCCGGGGAGCTTTCCAGGGCCAGTGCCGACCCGCAGCCGATAACGGCCAGAATGCCGGCCGTGAGACCGGCAATGATGTTACCTCTCATGAGTTCCTCCTCGATGGCCCGCCGGCAAGACTCGCAATGGGCGAGACACGGCGGAGGGCCAGATCACGGTGAGACTCGAGTCCCCCTCGGGAGGCTCGAGTCAGGATGCCAGGCTCACTGCAAGATCAAGCCTGGAGCAGCGATCCGAGAGAAGGAGGGCCCCGTGAATCGGGCAGACGGAACTCGCCCGGAGACCTGAAGAGCGTCCCGGAAGGGAGCGAGCGGCCGGAGGATTCCTGAGGATCTCGAGCCCAGAAGGCCGGCGATTCGGCCAGGGTTCGATGATCGGTCCGGCAGAGCGTGCAGTCCCCCGGACGGCGACTGCCGCTGTTCGGATGGCAGGGTTCCGGGCAGCTGCAAGGTGCGCCTATCTCGACATCCAGGGACCGCTGGCCGCAGCAGCGAAGGCGGTGGTCGATCTCGCCGTCTCGCTGCGTGGCATGCTCCATCCCGTGGAGCTGCAAGCCCAGCAGCCAGACGATCAGCAGCAACCCGGCCAGTAACCTTCTGTCCCAGAATACCATGTGTTCACTACATGCTACGTCATAAGGGAGGGATCATGTGAGTATCCCATGAAGAATGGGGAGCCTTTCCTGGTTTCGACAGGACAGGCCGGGCTCCTGCAGGAGCCTGCCGGAGAAGTCCGCCGACAGGGTTCGATCCCCTCCAACGGGGTTGAAGGAACCATCCTGGAGAACCCGCAACAACTTCACCTGCGCTTCCGGAGGAAGCTCTCCGATCTCGTCGAGCATCAACGTCCCGCCATCGGCCTCGGAGATCCGGCCGGGCCGGTCCCGATCGGCGCCGGTGAACGCCCCCCGGCGATGTCCGAAGAGCTCGCTCTCGAACAGCTCCCGCGGCAGAGCGCCGCAGTTGACCTTCACGTAGGAGGCCTCACTGCGGCCGCTCTCTCTCTGGATCAGGTCCGAGATCAGCTCCTTGCCGCAACCGGTCTCACACGGATGCAATCTCCTGGCCAGTCCTCTCGGGGCATGGGAGGCAGTATCCTACGGTCCCGAAGGGACTGAGAAACGTCGACCGCCGCCCGGCCTCGTCGGGTCCGACCAGATCGTAGGGTTACGGATCACCGGGCGAGAAGTCTCAGTCGCCGCAGCAGCCCTGGCCGCCTCGAAGACCCTCGAGGCCTTCCTTCAGGATCCAGGGGAGGATGATCAACGCCGCCACGGGGTCCGCCCACCACCAGCCCAGGATAGCGTTGGCCCCCAGGCCGATCAGCACCGTGGCGCTCAGGTAGACGCAGCAGAGGGTCTCCTTCGCCTCGGATCTCAGGGCGGCGCTGCCGATTCGATCCGCCACCTGGAGCTTCTTCCATGCCAGGAGAGGCATGACGATTAGCGACGCCGTGGTGAGCATCACGCCGATCCAGGACTCCTCCGGCGGCAACTGCCGCCAGAGGGTGATGCCGGCCTGGATGCAGATGTACAGCGCCAGGGCGATGAAGGTACCGCCGATGAACCGGTGCACCTGCCTCTCGGTGGCCTCCACGACGTGCTGACTGGCGCCTCGGGCTTCGACGAAGAGTCTCCAGAGCAGCACCGTCGCGGCGGAGCACTCGATGACGCTGTCGAGTCCGAATCCGAAGAGGGCGATGCTCTCGGCGGCGGCGCCGGCCCAGAGGGCCACACAGGCCTCGATGACGTTGTAGGCCATGGTTCCGACGACGAGCCAAAGGGCGAGGCGGAGCAGCCGGGAGTCCTCGGCGTCAGTCGAGCGGGGGCCGCCGGGAGCGGCGCAGCAGTCTTCGGTCAGGGATTCGGCCATGGGTGGCGAGGATGATAACGTGGGAGAGGGACCGGGTCGAGTTGAATCGACACGCCTGGCGGCAGATGCGGAGACGGGGAGCCTCGAGGACAGCTCCGGCCCTGTAGATGACTCCCGGCGGCCGGGCCCGGAGACGACAGACATGGACCGATACGAATCACTCGCCAGGAGACTCGGCATCGAGGGCCGGTACAAAGTCCTGTCCCTCATCGACGAGGGCGGCATGGGCAAGGTCTATCGTGCCCTCCAGTGCTCACTGGACAGGACGGTGGCCCTGAAGGTGCTCAACCCGAACCTGACGGACTCCCCCCAGCTGGTCCAGCGAGTCCTGGACGAAGCGAGACTGGCAGCCCGGATCGCCCACTCCAACGTCGTTGGCGTCCTGGAACCAGGAAGAGGCGAGCGAGACCTCTACATCGTCTACGAACTGGTGGACGGCCGGTCGCTCCGGAAGCTCTTCCAGGAGGGCTTGCCCATCGGCGCGGCCCTGGGTCTGCTGGGGCAGGCGGCCGACGGGTTGCAGGCGATACACGAGGCCGGTGCGGTTCACAGGGACATCAAGCCCGAGAACATGCTGGTCGACGTCGAGGGTCGATTGAAGGTGACGGACCTGGGGGTGGCTCGGGACCTGACGCGGGGTCAGATGACAGCGGCGGGGACGATCTTCGGGACGCCGGCGTACATGTCGCCGGAGCAGTGTCGCGGAGACAAGGTCGGACCGGCTTCGGATATCTACTCCCTCTCGGTGGTGGCCTACGAGGCCCTGACGGGGAAGGTACCCTTCGATGGCAGCCCGGCGGAGGTGATTCAGGACCACCTGGGCAGTGAGCCCCCTCCCCTCTCGAGTCACAGGGAGGGGCTGCCGGAGGAATGGGATCGACTGCTGCTGCGCTGCCTGAGCAAGGAGCCTCATCGACGCCCGAAGCGCGCAGCCGACCTGTCGGCTCTGCTGGGACGCATGGCCTAGGGACAGGCCGGCAGGACCGTTGCCGGGACCCGGACCCGAGCCACCCGGATCGCGCCTTCCGATGTGCCAGTGACGGGAGACGGCCCGGATCCGGCGGTGACGGCGGAGGTGACGCTGATCAGTTCCGTGGAGCGGCAGCAGGTTTCGAGCCCTCGTCGTTCACGAGTCATGGATCCTCGGTACCTTCCCGGCTACCTGGCGGTGGCCGCCCTTCTGACGCTGGCGGTCTTCTCGACGGTGTGGCTGCACCTCCTCGACGATGGACCGGCTGCCCTCGATGACGTCCTGGCCGGACCGGATCTGGAAGGACCCTGGCGAGGTGGCCACGACGGTCTCGGTGATCAGCTGAGACGATCGCTGCTCGCCCTCGAATGGCACCTTGGCGACAGTCTTCAGGACGGAGGCGGTCACGGCACCGCCGGCCCGGGAGTAAGAGAGCACGACGGGCTGGGCAAGAGCCGTCGAAACGGCGCCGGCCAGCAGGCAAATCGGCAGGAACCAGGATCTCACGAACATGACGAACACCTCCGGGACAGGTCGGAAAAGAACCGGCCGTTTTAGCCGAAGTCGGTTCCGGACGCAAGGGATTTGGGTGGGCCCGTAGGCCCAGGTCAAGCCATTTCGATGACGGCCTGGATCATCTTCTCGATCCCCGTGGAGGCCTCTGAGATTCGCTGGGCCAGCATGTAGGCCGGGGTGGTGACCAGCTTGTTCTGCCTGTCGATGACGATGTCTTCCACGGCACAATCGGTATGCCGGGCACCGAACTTCGTGAGGGCCTCCGCCGTGCCGGGATCGTTGCCGATGGTAAGTTCCACCTGCTTCTCGCCCTTGAACACTCGGGCGATCAGGGCCGGAGCGATGCAAGCGGCTCCGATCGGCTTGCCGGCCCTGGCGACGGCCTGGATCAGCTTCTCCACATCGGGATCGACCTTGCAGTCGCCGCCGTGGATGGCGAAGTCGCACAGGTTCTTGACGGCGCCGATTCCTCCGGGGAACACCAGGGCATCCAGCGACCCGGCGTCGACGGTCGCCAGGTCCTGGATGTCTCCCCTGGCGATGCGGGCGGACTCCACCAGCACGTTGCGGGTCTCGCCGGGTTCCTCCTGGCCGCTCAGATGATTCATCACATGGTGTTGCGCGATGTTCGGGGCCATGCAGACAGCGGTGGCGCCGGCCCGATCGATGGCCAGCAGGGTGAGGACGGCCTCGTGCAACTCTGCTCCGTCGTAGACACCGGCTCCGGAAAGAACGACTCCTATCTTCTTCATCTCGAGACCTCCTGGATCGACCGGGACAGGCATATCCGCTCTGGTTTCCCGGCAGCACTGTTTCCGGGAACATCATACGCACTTCACAGGGGCGAATTCCCGGATCTCCGACTGGCAGCGGCAGCGAAGCGGGCTCCCTCCGGCTGCGCCGGCCAAGGGACTTGTGGCGGCCAGAGGGTCGTACTACAGTGCCTCCGGACCCGTGACGAGGATCACCCGCCTGTCCCGGACCAACCCCCATCTCGATCGACTCGGCGGCCTCACGTCGAAGGCCTCGCCACCGTTGCTCCCGATCGGAACTCGCATCCTCACGTCACAGCCGGCGCTTCGGGCTGCGCGTATTGCCATTACTGGCGCTGGAGTCCGGCCGGGTGGGAGAAGTCACCTCGACGGTGGCCCGAAACGTCGTGGTCGATCACACCAGCGACGACTCGGCTCTCCGCGGCTCGAAGGTCTCGAACTTGACGAGCCACATCGCTTCGCGCCGTCTCGGTCATACCGGGCCGATCGACATCGACCGGGCAGGGAAGACCGTCTTCGCCATCGACTGCGACGACTTCAACATCACTTGCGACAAGCCAGTGGAACACATCACGCGGCTTGAGAGGGAACTGGCGAAACTCGTCATCTCAGGGGCGACCAAGCTGAAGGCCGTGCTGATGCGCCTTCTCGAAGCATCCATACCGAAACCCCGCATCATCATTGAACTCTGTGTAGAACCATGAGATCTCAGTCTACAGCTCGATCACAACCCAGCCCCAACTTGCAACGCTCAGAAGGGAATACCACCAATGCGTAACTGGAATCACAACAACTCCGTCGTGACCGAATCCTCCGCGCCACCAGGCCTGGCGATACGGCCGGTTCCCTCACCCGTCGGGTTCATCTCTTCGCAATAGCTCAAGCTCGTCCCGGTCTGTACACTGTTTCCCACGAGGCCTCCTTTTCCGGTTGGTATCTGTCGTCAACAGTCACTACCGGTGGGGAGGCCTCTTCGCATTCAAATCACGGCAAGAAAGTCCGCGCCCGACCACAGTCCCCAGAAACCCGCCGCAATTTGGACATGATCTGCGAGTTACTCGATGCGCCAGAGCCAGCCATGACAAGTGTCCGGGCCCCCGCCTTGAGTCTGACCGGTGCCGCACCCGATGACCAGCAAACCCACGACGGGCAGCATGGTCCGGGCGGCCTCCAGGAGCGTCGTCATTCCCTTGGCGTCACTCTCCCGGCCTCGTTGCCCCCGTGGGCCTCGGGCTTCACCCTCGGCGGGTGCCCCTTCCCGTAGACCATGTCTCCCAGGAAGAACACGGCGTCGGGGTTCTGCGCCCGGATGTTGCTGAAGATCCGGCCAAGGGTCCGGGTATTCACACCCAGGGGGTCCTCACTGCTGCTCCGGCTGTCACCGAGCAGGGCTACCCGGATCGGATCGGCGGTGGCCGGACCGGCGGAGAAGAGCAGCAGGACGGCTGCCAGGAGCAGGGGGCCAACGTTGGACTTCGGCGGCGTCTGTTTCATGGGTCTCAGGATGCCCTGCCGGGAGGGTGAAATGCCACCCTTGCGGGGAAGAAGGTCAGGGCACGCAAGTCATCTCGTGGAGCTCCCGGCCGTCGTGGGGTGGTGGCCGTCTCTCGGGCCGGGTCATGCCGGGCGTGTCGAACCAGATCTTGCCACCGAGCTGCTCCGAGCTCACGGACTACCGAGAACTCGAGTGTTCACGGATCGCCCTAATGCGAAAGCGGATCTTGACCCGATCGGCCACCTTCACCAGACCGAGTCCGGCGCTGATCGGCTGGATTCCGAAGTCCTGCTGTATCACCGAGAACTCCCCGCTGGCCACGAGTACATCCCGATCCAGCAACACATCCACGGGCAGGGTCAGACTCTTGCCGATACCGTGGAGATCCAGCGTTCCAGCAATCTTCAGATGGAACAATTTGCCCTGGATGCTCGAGATCTCGACGGCGGTCGAATGGAATTCGATCGAGGGAAACCTAGTCACGTCCAGCACCTTGGGGCCTTCCATGTTGTGCTGGATCTCGACTGCCTCGTTCGCATCCGAGTTGTCCACGATCTTCAGGGACGCCGCAGAGAGCGAGACCTGTACACTGGCATCGGCGGGCCGGCGCAAGTCGAGCTCAACCTGACCACTCAGCCCGTGGCCCACGACGTGGTGGCCATGGCCGAAGCCGCCGAAGAGACCCGATGTGTCCGTCCGTACCTCGACCGTGCTGGAGGTCGGAACGACGCGATAAGTGCTCCCGGCCACCGCGCCGGACCCACTACTCGCCAGCAGCACCACGAGAGCCCCCAGCACGGTCAATCTCGTCGTCTTCAAAGACTCGGGCCCCCTTTTGACGCACGGCTCATTGATGGAGATTATAGACCATCGCGTCCGGCGACGCCACTGGGATGCCAAGCGCGCCACCGAACCAAGTGCTAGACCCAATACCCATGAATTAGTGGAAGAAATATTTGAAAACGAGGGCACTGCCCTCGAACTCCCGCCAGGGGCCATTGGCCCCTGGACCCCGATGAACAGGTCAAGCTTTCGTATGTCATTCAAGTGTTCATCAGCAC
>JAJFLN010000390.1 GCA_021772705.1 Candidatus Cloacimonadota bacterium
TGATTTGCGGCATGACGAGTCGTCATGCCGCGATTCACCGGACGCAACGTCATTGGAACAAGGGTAGGAGCCATAATCGTGTTCTTATATACGCTAAGCCGGAGATCCGCATCAGGCCTGCGTTGAATCGTCGATGTCCCCTTGGGCGCGCGTCCGGCGACGGACTCGGCCATGCCGGAGTATACGGTAAGGGGTTGAATCGGCCTCGGGGGCGTGTTGGGGGTCTGGGGAGCAACGGAACCGGGAACGCAGATAAGCCCCGTCATTCACCGGACTGCCTCGATGAAGCCGGGAGCCATCGGTAGAGGGTAGGTACGGAAACCCCCAGGTTCTGGGCCACATCCTTGGGCGGCATGCCGCTGACGAGCAGCTGTCGGGCAGACTCCACTTTGCTCTCGGTCATCCGTCGCTTGCGGCCTCCGACCCGCCCCAGGCGGCGGGCGGCTTCCAGTCCAGCCTTGGTGCGCTCAACGATCAGCTCACGCTCCATCTGAGCCAGACTGGCCATGACATGGAAGAAGAAACGCCCCGCCAGCGTCGAAGTGTCGATCTGGTCCGTCAGGCTTTGGAAGTGGATCTTCTCCAGTGACCAGATCCACCAGACCCTTGACCCCTCGTCCCAGGCGATCGAGTTTCCAGACGACCAACGTATCCCCTTCGCGAAGGTGGGAAAGGGCCTCCTTAATGGTTTTCGAGAACCAGCGAATCTCCTATTTGCGTGTGGCCTTGCCCGGGGCGGGGGCTCTGGTGAAGGAAGGTTGTCTTGTGATCGTAGTCTAGGTCTTGAATGTTGGCTTCCAGCCTAGCTTCTCTGGGTTCATTGGTTGTAGGATTTCTCACCTCTAACTCGGAACGCACAGGGGCATCGAATTATCCGCGTTTTACAGCTTCGGCGATGGGATGTTGATCACATGAGACTGACCACCTTTCTGACACTGCTACTCACCCTGGCCTTTCTGGCGTCCCCCGCGCCGGCGCAGCAGCTCAGATATCCCAGGACATTGATCGAGAGGGCGGAGGCTGCGAAGCTCATCATCGTGGCCCGGGTTGGCAATGTAGCCACCAGAGATGCTGGAGACATCCTTACGGATCTGGCTTACTTGAGGGAGCTCGATCCGACGTCCACGTCCCGGCGAGACCGCTTCCAGGTCCCCCGTATCCGGGCGGAGGTAACCCTGGAGAGCGTCCTCAAGGGCAGCACCCCCCATCGCAACCTGGCCGTTCTGTTCGGCTATCAGGGGAACATGTCCATCGTTAGGTCCATGCGCAGGAACGCCCGGGTGCTCCTGTTCCTGAGGGAGCGTTCTCCCAACGGCCCCTGGGCAGCACTGAATGATCCCTACGGCGTGGTCGGTTTCCCCGGCGAGGATCTTCTGGAGGATGGCACGACCATCACAGACGTGAAGAACGCTCTCTCGGAGCTGGCGACCCCCCTGTACGATCCCAGACAGTGACACCGGACCTGACACCCGAAGGACATGGTGACGAAGCAGAAACGTAAACCCGATAGGCCGGCTGCGGAAGCCAGCCAGCGTTCAGGATCCTCCGGCCGTACCGCTGCGGTCTCCCCACGGCTCGATCCGCTGATCTTCCTGCTGTTTCTACTCACTCCGCTGGTCTGGACGAGCGGTCCCGACGAACCGTTCCTGGCAGTGAAGTGGCTGCTGCTCACCTACGCCGTGGCGGCGGCGACCATGGCTCGGTCTCGGTCCGTGCTGGACTGGTTCGGCTCCCTGCGCATCAACCCTCGGGATGCGTTGCTGCCAGCGATCTATGCCTGGGCAGTGCTCTCTGCCCTCTTCTGCTCCCAGCCGATTTCCGGATTCCGCACCCTGGTCCTGGCCCTGCCGTTCCTGTTGCTCTTCCCCCTCCTGCGGACCTCGCCCGAAGCGCGCCGATCCGCCGTCGGAGCCACCCTGTTGGCGGCCTGGGTCAATGTGTTTGTTTCCCTTGGCCAGCTTGCGAGTTTTCCTCCGTTCCTCTTCGGACTTGGTGAGGAACCGATCGGGCTACTGGGGAATCGAAACCACCTGGCCGCCTTCCTGGCCATGGCCCTGCCGCTGCTCCTCTGGCGAGAGGGGGATGGCCGGCAGAGGTCAGATGAGCCGATGCCGCTGGCCTTCAAGCTCTCGGCCTTCCTGGCGCTGGTAGTCCTCCTGTCCACATCCTGCCGCGGCGCCGTCCTGGCCCTCCTGGCCGGAGGCTTCATTCTGGCTCGGGGTGCCGCGGGCTTCAGGCCGACGGTGGCCCGGACTCTGACGTTGCTGATTGCTGCGACCTCGATAGTTCTGGTGCTGGCAGCCGCACCCTCCCGGACGGGGCAGGCCCGGGCCCTCACATGGTCCATCACCTCCCGGGGCGCCCTCGCCCGGCCCGTTCTGGGTCACGGTCCCGGGAGCTTCGAGAACCAGTTTCCCCTGCTGCAGGAACAGCGCTTCCGGGGTCTGGATCGTGACGAGGTCCGACTCGCCTCGGGAGCGTGGCGGTTCGCCCGAAACCACCGTCAGCCTCACAACGACTGGCTACAGATTATCTTCGACCTCGGATTCCCTGCCGGATTCATGTTGCTGGGACTGGTGGTGGCCTCCCTTCGAGACCCGGCTACGTCGCCTGCGGCGCGGGCAGCTCTGGCCACGGCTGCCGTCATGGGTCTGACCAGTTTCCCCCTCTCCATCCCGGCGACAGCGGCCCTGGCCACCCTGTCCCTTGCCCTCTGCATGCCCGCCTGGCGCCCCATGGTGACAGGGCCAACGGACCCGGGCTGGTCCATGGGCTACAAGGGCTGGCTTGCGGTCTGCTGCCTCATTCTCGTCGTCCTGTCGGGCTCCAGGTATCTGGGCCAGGCACGTCACGGCGCTGGCCGCAGACTGCTCCAGGCCGGCCGGCTGGCGGAGGCCGAGACGGTCTTGCAGGAGTCCCTGCGCTTCGATCCCTCCAGCGGCAAGACCCGAGCCTCCCTGGGCAGAGTCTTCGAGGCCGATGGTCGCCATCGGTACGCCCTGGCAGCTTTCGAGGACGCCGCAACGGACTATCTCGACTCGGCGGTGATCATCAATCAGGGCGTGAGCCTCCGTTCCCTGGGCCGGAAGAAGGAAGCCCTGGCCCGGTTTCGCCGGGCCCTGGCCATGCTCCCGTCGGACTCCGACAGCTGGTACTTCCTTTCCCTGGCACTGGATGAATCGGGAGAGGCAGAGGCAGCCAGAGCCGCCATGTCCCGCGCCAAGGAGCTTTCGGTGCTCAACTACAAGGCCTACCTCCAGGCGGCAATCATGGCGGCTCGCCAGGGACATGCCGGCGATGCAGCCCGGTGGTTCCAGGAGAACCTGGTCTACATGGCGGCCCGGATGGCCCAGGACGATCCGGCCATGTCCCGCCTCGACCCGATCAAGCGGGCCTACTTCGCCCGGAGCGCCGCGGGCTTGATTCCCATCCTCGAGCATCGACACCAGGATCAGGAGGCGCGAGCGCTGAGGCAGCGAGTCAGCGGCCTGTATCCCGAGGGGCTGCCCGGCTGGTTCGATCAGGCCACCGGATCCAGGATGACTGACAGGGCGACAGAGAACGAAGCCCCCAACGCCGCACCCTCCTCGACGGTGGGCGGGCCCGGCAACTCAGAGTGAACCCATGGAGAAGACACCAGGCACTTTTGATATCACGGCTCAGGACTCCGGCACCCGTGGGCGGACTGGCCGTCTGACACTCCAGAACGCAGAGATCGAGACGCCGGTGTTCATGCCCGTCGGCACCCAGGCCACGGTGAAGACCATGACCAGCGCGGAGGTCCAGGAGTTGGGCTTTGACCTGATCCTGGGGAACACCTACCACCTGCTGCTCAGGCCAGGTATGGAGACGATCCAGGAGCTGGGAGGCCTCCGGAAATTCATGAGCTGGCCCGGAGCCATTCTGACCGACAGCGGCGGCTATCAGGTGTTCAGCCTGGCCAACAACGTGAAGATCGATCACGATGGTGTCGAGTTCCAATCCCATCTGGATGGAGATCGGCTCAAGCTGACTCCCGAGCTGGCCACGGACATGCAGCTGGCCATGGACAGCGACATCGTCATGGCCTTCGATGAGTGTGTCCGGTACCCCGTGGACAGGACCTACGCAAAGGAGGCGACGGAGCGATCGTTCTACTGGACAGAGAGGAGCTTCGAGCGGTTCCACGTGAATCGGAGGAACCAGAACCTCTTCTTCGGTATCGTGCAGGGCGCCTGCGACATGGAACTAAGGCGATGGTCGGCCGAACACGTCGCCGGCCTCGAGTGCGACGGCTACGCCGTCGGAGGACTGAGCGTCGGGGAGCCCATGGATCTGGGGATGGACGTGCTGGCCGGAACCGTGCCCTTGCTGCCCGAGGGGTCACCTCGATACCTGATGGGCGTCGGCAAGTTGCGCGACATCTATCGGGCCGTCTGCCAGGGTGTGGACATGTTCGACTGCGTCCTGCCGACACGGCAGGGAAGGCATGGCCACGTGGTGACCCACGAGGGCGAGTTGAACCTGAAGAACGCCAGGTTCCGGACCGACGCTTCTCCCATTGATGAAAGGTGCCGATGTAGGACATGCCGAGACTACAGCCGCGCCTACTTGCATCACCTCATCCGAGCGGGTGAGATGACGGGCATGCGGCTGGCGACGCACCACAATCTCTGGACCTACGCCCGTTTCATGGAGAGCCTCCGGGAGGCGATCCGGGAGAACCGGTTGGAGAGCTTCGGCTCACAACTTCCTCCAGAATCGGGAAACGAGGACCCATCTACTTCCAGCGAGGACTCCAACTGAAGACGGAAGCTGCCGACACCATCGCACTGGAGGCACCGGAAGACATCCGGCCTCTGCGTCTGATCGACATCCCCGTCTGGCTGGCGTTCGCCGTCGGCTGCTATGCCTACGCCATTCTGCTCTGGCCCTTCTATGCCGTGCGGAACTTCATTCCCCTGATCACATCGCGCACCCTCTTCGGAGCCGGCTTCCTGCTCATCGCCATGGACCAGTTCTCCAAGCTATGGATGTGGCAGTACCTTCAGAACGCTGGCGGCAAGGTGATCTTGATACCTGGCTATCTGGACCTGACTCTGGTCACCAATGTCGGGGCCGCCTTCGGGCTGTTCCCGGGCCGGACAGACCTCTTCATCGGCATGGCGCTGCTGACCATCGGAATCATCGTGGCCTATCTGAGCATGATCGGCGACGAGGAGGTCATGGTCCGGGTGGCCCTGGTCTGCATCATGGCCGGGGCCGTCGGAAACCTGATCGACCGGATCGCCTATGGCTACGTCATCGACTTCATCGATGTCCACTACGGCGTGCATCACTGGCCAGTCTTCAACTTCGCCGACACGATCATCGATGTCGGTGTCGGTCTGATTCTGATCGACGTGATCCGGGATTTCTTCCGGGAGCGGAACGTCGCCCCCGAAGAGAAACCTGCCCACACCGGTTCCTGAGTGGGCCGCTGCCTTTAGTCGACAGCCTCCGGGTGACGCAGCATGTATCCCGTACTCATCGCACCTGGCGGATTCGAGATTCACTCCTACGGGGTGACCCTCGCCCTGGGCATCGTCTTCGGGCTGGTGATGGCCGTCCGCCAGGCCGAACGGGATGGCCTGAATCCGGAGCGCGTGACCAACGTGCTGTTGTTGATTGTCGCCCTCGGCCTGATTGGCGCCCGGGGAGTCTATGTACTGGTCAACTGGTCCCACTTCGCCGCCAACCCGGCGGAGATCGTCCAGTTTCATCGAGGCGGCCAGGTCTACTACGGAAGTCTCATCGGCGGGATGATCGCCGCCATCGCCGGTACAGCCATCGCCGGGATTCCCCTCCTCCGCTTCCTGGACATCACTCCCCCGGGCCTGGCCCTGGGCCAGCTTCTGGGTCGCCTCGGCTGCCTGTTGAATGGCTGCTGCTACGGCTCGCCCACGGACCTGCCCTGGGCGATCCGGCTGACCCACGGACCGGGAGCCATCGCAGCCCGCCACCCGACCCAGATCTACGAGATGGTCTTGATGGCCGTCATCATGGCTGCCACCTACTTCTACCAGCGCCGGCTCCACCGGCCGGGGATGGTCCTGGTTCTCTACTTCTACAGCTACGGTACGGGCCGATTCATCATCGAGCTCTTCCGTGGCGATTCCCGGGGCGGTTCCTACCTTCTGGGCCTGTCCATCTCCCAGTGCATCAGCGTCGCAGTCCTGGCCTCAGGCCTGGCGCTCCACGGCTGGATCGCACGGACGCCGCAGGTGACGGAGAGGCAAACCTGATACTGGTGGGCCCCGGAGCGACAGGAACGGCCCTCCATCCCGGCGGTCCCATGGAGTAACATCGAGACAAACCCATGTATCCCGTACTTTTCGAAATCGCCGGACGGCCCGTCTTCGCCTTCGGCACATTCCTCGCCCTCGGCTTCTTCCTGGCCTACCTCTACGCGGGCTGGAGGTGCGGACAGAAGGGTGTCTCGGACACACACGTCCTGAACATATTCATCATTCTGATCGTCTTCGGGGTCGCCGGCGGCCGGATACTGGCCGTGATGATCAACCCGGCCCTGTTCACGAACTGGAAGAGCGTGTTCGCCGTCTCTGATGGAGGGCTGGCCTTTCATGGTGGTCTCATCTCCGCTCTGGCAGGGGGAATCGGCTACATGATCTGGCAGGGTATCCCGATCATGTCCACCCTGGACTGCTTCGGCCCTGCCGTCCCTCTGGCCCACGCCTCCGGACGAATCGGCTGCTTCCTCTTCGGCTGCTGCTTTGGAATCGAGTGCGACCTGCCCTGGGCCCTGAAGATGCCCCCCGCAGGCCCAGCCGGCGAATGGGTCTACCGTCATCCCACCCAGTTATACGAGTTCGCTCTGTTGCTGATCCTGGCCTACGTGCTGCACCGGTTCATCGACCGGCCCCACACGCCGGGACTGGTCTTCGTCGGATACGGCTACGGTTACGCCATGATCCGGTTTCCCCTGGAGATGATCCGGGCCGACCACTTCATCGAGCCCCACTACTTCGGCCTCAGCGTGGGGCAGGTCGCCTGTTTGGCCATGGCCACCGTGGCAGGCGTCGTTCACTGGCTGCTGATCAGGAATCGGAAGCCAGTGAAGCCCTCCAGGTCACCGACGGGAGAAGCTGCCGGGGCATGACTACCAGGACTGCTGACCCGGTTGGACCCGCGGCGGTGGCAGAGTGACCGACCACGGTGAGGCCGGCACACCCGAGCCGTCGGGGTGGAGGCGGCTTGTCTGCGAGGCTGAGAGCGCCGGGACCCGTCTCGACGCGTATCTCTCAAAACGGCTGAGGGACCACTCGAGGGAGTACCTGAAGCGTCTCATCCGGGAAGGCCAGGTGACCGTGGATGGGCACCAGGCCGTCCCCTCCCGCAAGCTTCGTCAGGGCGAGGTGGTGGAGATCACGGTTCCTGAGCCCGTGGCGGTTCACCTCGTCCCGGAGCAGGTTGACCTGGACATCTGCTACGAAGACGTGTCGTTGCTGGTGGTCAACAAGCCCAGGGGGATGCTGACCCATCCCACCAACGAGCGAACTGCCACGGGGTCCCTGGTCAACGCGCTGCTGGGCCATTGCACGGATCTGGCCGGAATCAATGGAGAACTGCGGCCCGGCATCGTTCACCGCCTCGATCGAGACACC
>JAJFLN010000040.1 GCA_021772705.1 Candidatus Cloacimonadota bacterium
AGCCTCAGCTGAAACTGGTCGTGGGTCCCCGTGTTTCCCCAATCGGGCTGGGTATCTCCCCGCCCGTTGGGCCCGCGCCATCTGTCGAGGGCCGGGCGTAATGCTCGCAGCGCCCCTCGCCGGGCTCGGGCCGAACGGGGAAGGGCATGCGAACGTTTCAGACGGACCACTAGTCCGGCTGGGCATGGAGTTCGATGACGAAACGTGCGGACTGGGCCTGGATCTGTTCCAGATCGGTCATGAGCAAGGCCAGCTCCGCCAGGAGCGTCACCTCCGGGACGGGCATGCCGAAGAAGGGGAGCTTTCTCTCCACCAGTGGCGTCTCGAGCCCCTCCAGGCTGGGCTTCAGGCTACCGAAGCTCGTCACGGCGTGGCGGGCCATGCTGACAGCCTCCGTGAGCTGTTCGATCGCCGGTCCTGGAATGCGACCGTCCTCCTCCTCCAGAATATCCATCAGGGCCCCGATGACGCCGAAGAGGTGCCAGCAGGCGCTCTCCAGGAGTCCGGCCAGGAACTCGATTCTGGGCACCAGGGGCTCTTCCAGGTTTCCTGGAGCTCTCCGGAACCGGGTCTCGCGACGCAGATCCAGGCTCTCCTCGTAGAGCAGGGAAACGAGACGAGCCAGGGACTTCAGGCCGTCGGCATGAGACTTCATCAGGTTCGCATCCCCCTGCTCGGCAGCTTGCTTGACCTGATTGAGGCTGGCTTCGAGTCGCTCCAGGGCATGCCGAAGCCGGTAGTAATACATCCGGCGATACCGGAATTTGCTGAAGAGGAAGTTGATGGCCGTGGCGACAGCAACGCCCACCATGACGGCCTGGATTCGAATGATCGCCGTCTCCGTAAGAGTGCCCATGGGCAGCAGGTGGGTGTAGAGCAGAGTGAAGAGGACCAGAGGGGAATGGACCTCCCAGTGCAGCTTGAGGCAGAGGTAGGCCCCGAGCATCACGGAGAAGGCCAGGGCCACATCGTGACCGCCCAGGATGGCTGTGAAAGCCAAGGAGATCGCCGTCCCCGCCAGGGCTGCCGAGACCTGGGACAGACTGACACTCAGGCCTGTGAAGAAGGTCCCTCGAATGCAGAGCAGGGCAGTAAAGGCCGGAGACAGCAGGTCGGTGATGCCGAGCCACCTGGAGATGACCAGAGAGAGCCAGACAGCGAGACCGAGCTTGATCAGCCAGTATCGAAGAGCGATGAATGTTCGTTCGAAGAAGACCAATTCAAATTGGGGGAAGTCGGGTTGCCCGGAATGATGACATGATGCGCCGGAGTGTACAGCAGGATCGAGCCTGGAGTTCCCGGCCATTCTCGGCGGCGATCCTCGCCGGGGGCCGCAGCAGCCGATTCGGCACCAACAAGGCCCTGTCCCTCTTCGACGGCAGGCCGCTGCTGACCTGGCCCGTGGAGACTCTACGGCCCGCCACGGACGACCTGTTCCTAGTGGCCAACGATCCGGACCCCTACGCAGCCTTCGGACTGCCGATCCACGCCGACGCCCGGCCCGGGATGGGCGCCCTGTCGGGCCTTCACTCCGCTCTGACCCACAGCCGGCACGACCGGATCCTGGTGGTGGGCTGTGACATGCCCTGGGTCGATAGAGGACTCTTCGAACTGCTCCTCGACGCCATCGAAGGCCACGATGCCGCCGTCCCGATCAGTGACTCCGGGATCGAGCCCCTTCACGCCGTCTATCATCGAGGGGCCCTGGCAGCCATGGAGCGGGCTCTCGATGCCGGCTCTCCCGCCCTGAAGGGCCTTCTGAAGGACCTGAACTGCCGGCAGGTTGCACCTGAGGAGTGGCGCTCTGCCGCCACGGGCCCAAACCCCTTCGCCAATATCAACACGCAACAGGAACGGGACTGTCTGCTGGATCGGATGAAGCGGGACTCCGACCCTGGCGACGGGACGATGTAAGATGCGTTCCTGGTGATCCGATTTCTCCATACCGCCGATTTCCAGCTCGGAATGCGGACCGAGTATCTGGATCGGAACAAGGCCACCCGGTTCAGGGCCGCCCGCCTCCAGGCGGTGGGAAACCTGATGGATCTGGCCATCTCCCGGGAAGCCGATCTGGTCCTCTGCGCCGGGGATCTGTTCGAGCACAACGGAGTGGACAGGAAGCTCGTGTCTGACTTCCTCTCGACCCTGGGCAGCAGGCCTGGGATGCCGGTCTACCTGCTGCCGGGAAACCACGATCCCCTGTCAGCGGACAGCGTCTATCGCAGCGATGTCTTCCAGAAACAGCCTCCCTCCAACGTGACCCTCCTTTCCCGGCGGGAGCCGCTGAAGCTCGAGTCGGGAAAGGGAACTCTCTATCCCTGTCCCTGTTTTCAGGCAGACTCCTACGACGATCCGACTGACTGGATCGAAGCCAGGGAAGACAGCGATGGCATCCGGATCGGCGTGGCCCATGGCAACTGGAGCCTGGTCATCGGAGACACTCGGTCCGATCATCCGATCCCCACCGCTGCAGCCACCTCACGGCAGCTGGACTACCTGGCCCTGGGACACTGGCACTCCACCTTCCCGGACCCGTCGGCTCCCGCGTCCCGGGAGGGCCGGACCTTCTACAGCGGAACCCCGGAGCCGACCCGATTCGGGGAGCGGGACTCCGGCAACGTGCTCCTGGTCGAGATCGAAGACCCAGGCGCCCGCCCCTCCGTGGAGACCATCCGGGTCGCCCGCCTCCGCCACCAGGAGGAGACCATTGAGAGCCCGTCGCAACAGACGCTGCAAGAACTCCAGGCCCGATTGCAGAAAGTGGAATCGCCGGAGGACGTCCTCCTCCGGGTCCGGCTCACAGGCCTGACCGCCCTGGACTCCCTGGGGCCGCTGAAGGATCTGCAACTCTGGCTGGAGGACGAGAGTTCCTTCTTCCACGCCGTGCTGGATCGGACGAAACTGCTCCCCAAGCCTTCCGATGAAGAGCTGGATCAGCTGGCCCCGGGAGGGTTTCTCAGGGCCACGCTGGATCGCTTGCGGCGGATCGCGGCAGGAGACACGGCGGAGCTTCCACCGGGATGGACCGAGAGCTGGCGAGACCAGGAACCGGATCCTGCCGCAGCTGCCCGCAGGGCCCTGGAGCGGTTTTACCTCAGGCTTCACGCCGGGAAGGAAGGCTGATCCACTCCCGTGTACCTGATCAGCCTCACCCTCAAGGATTTCCGTGGCATGCCCGATGTCACCCTCGAGTTCTGCCCGGGACTCAACATAGTCAGCGGACCCAACGAGGCGGGCAAGTCCAGTATCGCCGCGGCGATTCGAATGGCCCTGTTCCGTCCGAAGAGAGTCTCCCGGGGTGATCCGCTTCATCCCGATTCCCAGGTACCCTGGGGCACGTCCCTCTCGCCCCGGATCGAGCTGCAGCTGGCCACCTCCGACAGGAGACTCCGGATAGAAAGAGAGCTGCCCGACGGTCCCTCACGTCTCTTCCGCACCGAGGGCGGCACCGAGACGGCCATCGCCGACAAGCGCATCGAGAACCAGCTGCTCCAGGAGATCGGCTGGGCAAACGAGACGGCCCTGCCCTCGGTTTTCTGGGTCGCCCAGGGTTCGGCGGGGGACCTCCTGGAGTCCTTCAAGCCCGAGAAGGACCTGATGGTCCGGCTGCAGCGATCCCTTCAGAATGCCCTGGGAGGCGGCGCCGCAGAGTTGGTCCAAGCCCTGCAAACGGAACACAAGGCCCTCTTCGACGGACGGAAGAAGGACCGGCAGTTCAAGGAGAAGGCTCCCGTGCCTCGGCTTCGAAGCCAGCGCCTCGAGGAGACGGAGAGGCTGCAGGGGGCGGAGGCAACCCTGGCGGACTTGGAGGAGCTGGATCGGGAACACCAGGAGGTGGTGGAACGCCGCCTCCGGCTAGAGGCCAACCTGTCGGACTCCCAGCGGAAACTCGACGAGGCCCGGCGCCGCCACGATGAGTGGCAGACCGGACGTGTCCGCCACCAGGAGCTGGAGCACGAGGCCGCCGTCCTCCAGACCCGGCTCGTCCAAGTTCGCAACCGGCACGGACAGGTTCAGTCTCTGGATGCCGAGATTCGAGACCTGGAAAACAAGCTCGAGAAGGCGGCGAAGGAACTGGAGGTTCTGGAAGAGGGCATCAGACAGACAGAAGCGAATTGCCGGCACCTCGAGGAGAACCGGACCGCCGCTGCCCGTGAGTTGCTGGCTTGCAAGCGTGTTCAGGAACAGCTGAAAGCAGCCAGGGAACTGGCGGACTTACAGGAACAGTCCCGGGACCTCCAGCGACGGGTCCACGAGGGCCGGGCTCTGAGGACCACTCTGATGACACGGCAGGAGGAGCTCCGAACTCTCTCAGTGCCTGACTCTGAGGGGATGCAGAACCTGCAGCGCCTGGAGCAACGTCTGGAGTCGAGCAAGGAGGCTACCAGGGCCTCCCGGATGACCCTCGGCTTTCGGCCAGCCCGGACGGTCAGCATCCGGACCACGCGGGATCTGGGACAGCCCATGGATCGGAACCTCAACGCCGAGGAGTTCGTCGAGTGGCACGCCAACCGGCAGATCCGGATGGAGATCGCTGATGTGGGAACCCTGGACATTCGATCCGCCGCGGAAGCGACCAGCGAGGCCGGAGACCTGGAGGAGCTGCAAGCGAGCATCGACCGGATACTGCAGAAGCACAAGGTCCCGTCGGTGGCGGCGCTCCAGGAACGGTCCGAGCGAACCCGTCAGCTGGAGGGTATGGCCAAGGAGCTCGATGGCCGCCTGAAGGGCACCCTGGGCGGGGCCCTGTTGAGTGAGCTGGAGCGGGCTATCGAGCAGAACCATCGCAGGGAATCGGACCTGCGGCACCGTCACGAGAGCCTGCCAGAGTTCAGTGACCAGGCCCTGACACAGAAGCTGTCGTCGGCCGAAGGAGACCTTCGAAACTGCGAACGACAGCTGGAGTCAACCGACGAGGAGCTTGGGAAGCTCCGGGAAGTCCTGGAGCAGCAGAGGACCGAACGAGCCAATCTGCAGGCACGCATCGATGAGAATCGCAGTGCCCTCGAGGGACGGCGGAAGGAACGGGACCGAGTTGCCGCCCAGGAAATTCCGGCTGAAATCTCGGCCCCGGAGTCCCGGAAGAAAGAGCCCGGGTCCCTGGAGCAGCAGATGCAGGAGGCCGAGGAAGCCTACCGGCAGGCCCGCTATGGAGCGGACCAGGCCCGCCCGAGCTCGGACATGCTCTCCGACGAGCAGCTCCAGCTGCTGAAAGAGGCGGCAGCCAGCGCTGGTACGGAGCTGGACAGCCTCCGATCCCGGCAGACCTACCTGGAGGCTACCCTGCAGGCCCGGTCCGACGGTGCCTACAACAAGCTGGTGGAATCCCGGGAGGAGCTGTCCCGGCTGGAGTCCGAGGAGCGTCAGGCCCTCCTGGACGGTCAGGCAGTCGATCTGCTTTTCCAGATCCTTCAGCAAGAGAAGGAGCGGGCCACCCGGGACGTCTTCACCCCCGTGAAGGACCGAGTCGTTCCCTGGCTCGTTCGGCTGTCGGCAGGCCGCTACCCGGGACTGGAGTTGGATCGGGACATGCGCCCCTCGACTGTGGTCCCCGCCCTAGGTGGCGTGGATGAGGCCAGTATCCGGCAGCTCTCTTTCGGGACCCAGGAACAGCTGGCGTTGCTGGTCCGTCTTGCCCTGGTGGACCTGCTCTCCTCCGAGGAGCGGCAGTGCCTGCTGCTCGACGACAGTCTGGTCAACACCGACGGGACCCGCATGGCCGTGGCCCGGGAGATCCTCCAGGAAGTGAGCCGTACGAGCCAGCTTCTCGTCCTGACCTGTCATCCGGAAGACTATCAGTTCGAAGACGGCGACGTCCGGCAGATCACCCTCACCTGAGCAGCCCCTCCCTTTTCCGGAGCATGATCCGCGACCAAGAGATCCGGTTGAAGACTCGGGCAGCTTCGACAGTCTGCGCGATCGATAGGACATCCCGCTCCTGACGCCGGTTGAAGCAGCCGATCCTTCATGATAGAACGGCTCCGCTCACCCCTGGATTGCAGTCATGGAGATCTGGATGAATTCACCCCACTTGAAATCGGCCTTTCTCGCCGTAAGTCTCTTCCTGATAACGGTTCTCGCGATCGAGGCCGCCGACTCTGGGGCAGGCTTCGGGCACGCTCCTCCAACACCGCGTCAAAACTCCATCCTCAGCGGGGTGATGGCTGTCACGAAACAGCTGGTCCGGCAAGGTAGAAAGCCCGTGGTCGTTTTCGACCTGGATCACACGATCTACGAGGCCGGCTCTCGTCACAAGGCGATCATGCTCGAGTTCGCCCGGCAGAACCGGGTCCGTTACTCCAGGATGGAACAGAAGGTCTCCCGCTGGATTCCTGACGAGACGCCCTACGAGATCTCTGGGACTTTCGATAGCCTGGGCATCAAGGAGCCCTCAGAGCGGGAGAGAGCCAAGCGTTTCTGGGTCGATCGATTCTTCAGCAACGACTACGTCGCCCATGACAAACCGATCGCCGGCGCCCTGGCCTACGTCAACCGGATCAAGAAGGCCGGGGCAGTCATCGTCTATCTCACGAGCCGCACCGATGAGTTGATGCGGCCTGGCTCCATCGAGTCTCTTCGGACCTGGGGCTATCCAGCGCCGCCGGAACATGCCATTCTGATGATGAAGCCTCGAGCTTTCAAGAAGAGTGAGGACTATCGAAGAGGCGTGAATTTCAAGGGAACAGAGACGATCCGGCAATCCATCGCTGCCCACGGCGAAGTGGTGGCCCTCTTTGACAACGAGCCGGACAACGTGAACAGCATGGCTAGAATCTTCCCCGATGCCTTGACGGTCTTCCTCGATACAAAGCACTCCACCAAGCCGATCGAGGTGGAGACAGGCATTCCATGGATTCAGAACTTCCGCTGGTCCTGGCTCGCCTCGCCCTCCAAGGGGCAGGCTGGCGGATCGGCTCAACGTCTTTCCAGGAGGTCCAGGTGAAAGCGACCGTCGGCGGCAAGACCCTCGTACTTCAGCTAGGCGACATCACACAGCAGACCACGGATGCCATCGCCAATGCAGCCAACAGCCGGCTCGCCGGCGGAGGCGGCGTCGACGGCGCGATTCACCGCGCGGCAGGGCCATCCCTGACTCTGGAGTGTACCCGGATTGGCCGTTGCCCCACGGGCTCCGCCGTGGCTACCCACGGAGGCAACCTGAAGGCGCGCTACGTCTTTCACGCCGTCGGCCCGATCTGGAAGGGCGGCGGGCAAGAAGAGGCTACCCAGCTGGCAGATGCCTACCAGAACTGCTGCGACCTGGCTGAACGCAAGGGATGCCTCAGCCTCGCATTCCCTTCCATCAGCACCGGTGTCTACGGATATCCCGTGGATCAGGCTGCGCGGATCGCCCTGTCCCAGGTGGCGGATCACCTGGCCGGAGACGGCAAGCTGGAACACGTCGTGTTCGTCCTCTTCGACGACGGGACCTATCAGTCCTATGGAGAGGCCCTGAAACAGCTCTCCAGGGCACGATCTGACATGGAGCTGGAAGCATGACGGAAGCCTGCGACCTGGCATCCAAGGAGTGTGTTCCCTGCCGGGGAGGCATCCCCCCCCTGGAGCTGGACGAAGCCCGAAAGCTCCAGGCGTCGACACCGGGATGGTCGCTCTCGGAGGAGGGCACCCGCATCTCCCGGACCTTTCAGTTCAAGGACTTCCTGGAGGCAATGAAGTTCGTCAATGACGTGGCGGAGGTGGCCGAGAGACAGGGACACCACCCGGACATCTCCATCCACTGGAACCAGGTCGACCTCCTGCTCTACACCCACAAGATCAACGGTCTCCACGAGAACGACTTCATCCTGGCGGCTCGCATCGACCGCCTTCTCTGACAGGGAATCCTCCGTCGGGAGTCCTCGGTCCTGGACCGGGGCTTCTCGGCGCGTTATGGAGTCATGTGGAGCGACTCTGTCCGAGAGAGCTTCGACGATCCGCTCAGCCAGAACTGGCGCCCAGATTCGTGTTTCCCAAGGAGAGTGCACGGCCGTGATCGCC
>JAJFLN010000391.1 GCA_021772705.1 Candidatus Cloacimonadota bacterium
CCTGCTGGCCTTGCTGTCCGTCAGAACTGCCGACCAGAATGCTCTATCCTGGCTGTTCATGGCTGCTTCAGGTCGGCCTGAGCGGGACAGACTGGCCGCTGCCTGTGGGGCTTCCGCCGTCGTCAGCCCCGAAGGCATGGGAAATGTGCCGGGCCTGACGCAGGAGCTCCAGAGAGTTGGGCCTGTGGTGGTTCGTCGTCTGCCCTCGCCCTGTCCGAGGATCTTCATTGCACCCATGGCAGTGGCCGCCTCGGAGGGCGAGACCCTTCCCAGCACCGGGGTGTTGCTACAACTACCGGACGTCGCCGTCTTCGAGGCATCCGATGCCACCGGGCGGGCACCCCTGCAGCCTCGAGAGATTCGTCGTTGCGACGTGATTCGATACGGCCGCAACGGACTGGCCGTCGAGGTGGAGGTTGTTGGCGAGGGTCTGCTGGTGGTCCTGGACTCGATGTATCCGGGATGGATAGCCCGGGTTGACGGGGTCGAGAGAACCATGTCGAAGGTGGCCGGGCTGTTCCGGGGTGTGGAAGTCAGGGACGGCGACACTCGGGTTGAGATGCGCTATGAGCCGGCATCACTTCGGATCGGGGGCATCATCAGCCTGTCGACCTTGGCGCTTCTGCTTCTCTTCTGGTCTTACCAGCTCCTGCCTTGCAAGCGTCAGGCATGATCCTCCCGGGCTCTGATGCCTCGGATTGGGACTGGCTGGGCGGCCTGTCTCGGGGGCCTGATTCTCGGTTCATCGAGATCGGACCCTCAGTTACATGTTCGGTGAAGCTGGATCAGAAAGCCTTTGTTGGAGTGGGTTCTTTACATGTATCAAAGTGTAGCATGCGGCGATTCGATACACCGGGCTTATGGGGGGTCTTGTGTTTATGGCAAAGGGGTTACTGTGGTTTCGGTACGAGTGTAGCACGCAACGTGCTGATACAAGATGGTTCGCATGACTACGGGACAGATAGGTTACTGAAAACAGGTTTCAGTCCAGCAAAGGGATGTGGCGTCATGGCACGAAGTCTGCTTGGTTTTCTTCCCGTCACACCACAACGGACCTGGAGAAGTCCGTGAGAGTGATCGCAGGTTCAGGTGCGGAGTAGGTAACGGAACGGTCCACAGAGGGCCAATCACCATCGGAGAAAGGGAGAGGTGTAGAGGTGTTCAACAAGAGAACTCGCAAGGGATTCACAATCATCGAGCTGCTCATCGTGGTTATCGTGATTGGAGTGCTGGCAGCAGCCGGTCTGGCCAAGTATCAGAACTTCGCCGAGACTTCCCGCCGGAAGACCTGTCTGGGTCAGCTGCAGACAATTGAGAATGCCATGGGTGTGTGGGAAACTACCAATCAGGCCTTCGCCGAGAATTCCAAGACCGCCTTCGGGTTCACTCCTCGAACCGGTTCGCTGACTGACACGACTCCTACAGGCGGTCGGCTGACGGTCGACGCCGCAATCGTGTCCATCGACGACAACACGGCCACGCAGCCCACGGTCGGCGGCCCTCTGGCGTTCACCAATAGCACCAACTCCGGTCCTCTCGGTTCGGTCATTCGAGACGACAAGGTCTGGGCATGCCCCTCAGCTCTGTCCCGCTACTACGGCGGCGAGATCCAGAACGTGCCTGACGACTACATGGACACCCAGGGCTCGGGCGTCAATCCCACCACCCACGCCGGCACCCAAATCGGCCTCACTGGCCGTTATCTGGCCTGCATCGCAGGAGCCGGTAACGTTCGCGCTGGCTCCACCGCGATCAGCAACGGTGGCTTCCCCGCTGGCTGGATCACCGGTGCCGCCACGGGCAACTCGACCCCCACATCTCAGCCCTCACCGCAAGTCCCGTTCAAGCTCGTCCTCTGTGGCAGCTACGGAACCTTCGGTCCCGGCGGGGGGCCAGCGTCGCCCGGTGTGTCCGCCACCAACCAGGGTGGACCGGTTGGTCCTGACGGTTCGTCTCTGAACCGCCACAGCGCTCGCTGGTAGAGTAGGCTCTTCAAAGGCTCGCTTGGTTGGCAAATGCCCTCCAGGCGGGCCTTGTTCATGCCGGCATCATTCAGTATGGAAGTCGGCTAAGGGCAATGCCGGTGAGGTAATACGGATTTTGTTGTAGTGGGGCTCAACCCCACACCCCGTTGGGGGAGCTGGCTCCCCCAAACCCCCAAGCGGATGAACACTTGAATGACACGCGAAAGCTTGACCTGTTCATCCGGTTCCAGGGGCCAATGACCCCTGGCGGGAGTTCGAGGCAGAGCCCTCGTTTTCAAACATTCCTTACACTAATTCATGGGCATTGGCTTTAGGTCCTTGTGATCCCTTTTTTGGCCTTCGTTCTGGCGGCTACAGCCCGCATCCAGGCGCAGGAGATGGGATGCGAAACTGTGTAGTTATTCTTGCGCCGGTCCTTAGTGTCGGCGGAGTGGTCCCTCGGACTGGTCTGGCTCGATGCCGTCCCCCACGTCACTGCCCGGGAGTGGTAGGATCGGGGTCTCATGTTTCTGTTCGGAAGAAAGAAGAGGCTGACAGACTTCTCCAGCTGCGCTGGTTGAGCATCCAAGCTCGATCCGTCGATCCTCGCGCAGGTCCTGCGGGAGCTCACCCCCGAGAAGTCAGCCGATCTGCTGGTCGGATACGAGAAAGCAGACGACGCTGCGGTGTACAAGCTTTCCGATGACCTGGCCTTGGTGCAGACCGTCGATTTCTTCACCCCCATCGTGGACGATCCCGTTACCTACGGTCGGATCGCAGCGGCAAACTCCCTCTCCGATGTCTACGCAATGGGAGGCAAGCCGATAACAGCCTTGGCCATCGCCGCCTTCCCTTCCAAGGAGCTGGAGCCCTCCGTCCTGACGGCGATCCTCAAGGGCGCCGTGGGAGCTCTCGACGAGGCCGGAGCTTCCCTAGCCGGTGGCCACACCGTGGATGATCGAGAGTTGAAGTTCGGACTCTCGGTCACCGGAACGGTCCATCCGGACCGGATGACTCCCAACAGCGGAGCTCGGCCTGGCGACAGATTGATCCT
Organism: Candidatus Cloacimonadota bacterium; assembly: GCA_021772705.1. GTDB lineage: Bacteria > Muiribacteriota > UBA6191 > JACPRK01 > JACPRK01 > OFTM100. Next base: position 3,019 of record JAJFLN010000391.1, read on the forward strand.
CACCAAGGCTCTCGGAACAGGAATCCTGACCACGGCCCTGAAAGCGGGCAAGCTGACTCCAGTTCAGGAAGCGGCCACCATCGGGACCATGTCTTCACTGAATGCGCGGGCCGCGGAGTGCATGGTCGCAGCGGGATGCCGCGGGGCCACGGATGTCACCGGCGGGGGTCTCCTGGGCCACGGGTTTGAGATGGCCGAGGCCAGCGAGGTGACGCTACTCATCCGGGCCACCGAGTGTCCCCTGCTGCCGGGCGTACGGGATCTGATCCGTCGTCGCTTCATTACCGGGGCCGACGAACGGAACAGGAAGTTCCTGGGCGATCAGGTACAGGTTGCCGCTGGCGTGCCGCCGGACCTGCTCACGGTCCTCTACGATCCCCAGACCTCCGGCGGCCTGCTCATTGCCGTGGCAGCCAATCGGGCCGATTCTCTGCTAGACGAACTGAAGTCGAGCCGTGGCGCATCGGCCATCATCGGCGAAGTGATCCCCAGGGAGAACGCAGCGATCCGGGTCGAGAAGTAACTCTTGCGTGGACCCTAAGACCGGAGAGGCGTGCCGGCGGTGTGAGCGCTCTGGATCTCTGTGATCAGGGACCGACGCTGAACTGAACCCCAGAGGTGTCTTCCGCAAGGGCTTTGCAGAAAGATTCCACGATGGTGAAGAAGCACTCCTGCGACAGGTGGCACTGACTCGTCTGGTGGGTGCTTTCTGCAAAGGCAATCCCGGTCAGCGACAGCGACAGAGCGATGACGAGGACAGAGTTTCGGCAGCGGCGGGGTTTCTCGCACTTCATGGGTCAAGCACCTCCAGGTGGTTTGGGAGAATCCTAAGGACAGGCCAAAACATGTCAATCCCGTAAGGGGCCGCGCAAGAATAAATGCACAGAAGTCGCGCCCAGATTTGGGTCAGATTCGGCTGGTTCGAGTGAGCGGGACCGGAGGCGTAGTGGGCCACGTCGAGGATTCTGCGATTGAGGAGTGGCTGAAGATGGGATGCGAAACTGCGTAGTCATTCTTGCGCGGATCCTAAGTGTCTATCATCACGATTGGCGCCCTTTCCCCTCCCTCGATTCCATGATCCCCTCCCGGAGTCTTCCGGTCAAGGGGAAGACGGAGCAGATCGAGGCATTTGCCGTCGACGTCGTTGCCACTCTCGCCGCCCTGGAGAGCGACGAAGGCCGGTAGCTGCAGGGGGTGGAAAACCTGCTATACTCGCCCTGCTCATGCTGGCCAAGAACAAGGTTCTGATTCCTGGTAGCGAGGCGATCGCCGAGGCGGCCGTCCGGGCTGGCTGTACCCGGTATGTCGGCTATCCCGAGTTCGGACCCGGCACATTTCACGACTGCATGGCTGAGCTGCTCCTGGAAGGTTTCATGCCGGCCGAGAGCGATTCGGCTGCCATTGCCTCTGTCTATGGTGCCGCCAGCGCCGGCTCCCGGGTCATGACCAGCATCGGTGGCCCTGGACTGGGGCGGATGCAGGAGGGGCTCTCCTTCATGGCCGGAGCCGAGATTCCCTGCGTGGTCCTCAGCATCGGCCAGAGCGGATACTCACTGGCCGGCATTCTGCCTTCTCAGTCGGACTACTTCCTCTCCACTCGCCCAGGAGGACAGGAGAGCAACCGTCTGGTGGTTCTGGCGCCGTCGAGCGTCCAGGAAGCGGTGGAGTTGACCCAGGAGTCATTCGAGCTGGCCGACCGGCATCGAAACCCGGTGCTGTTGCTCGCCGACGCGATACTCAGCGAGATGATGGAGCCCACTGTCTTGCCGTCGAAGCGCAAGCGGGCGCCGGCAGTCAAGAAGTGGGCCGTGGGCGTCGGCGACAAGGGGCCGGCGCGGCTCATCACCCCCCTCTTCCTCGAACCAGGAGCCCTGGAAGCCCACACCTGGAAACTCCACGAGAAGTACCGGAAGATCGCTTCCCAGGAGGTTCGGTTCGAGGAGTACCGCTGCGAGGACGCGAAGCTGGTGTTCGTCGCCTTCGGCATCGTGGGCCGCGTAGCCAGGACAGCTGTCGACAAGGCGAGGAAGCGGGGGATGAAGGTCGGCCTCTTCCGTCCCGTGAGCCTCTGGCCCTTCCCTTCGGAACAGCTGGCGGAACGGACCCGAAAGGCACGGTCACTGCTGGTGGTCGAGCTGAACACGGGTCAGATGATCGAGGATGTCCTGCTGGCCACGGGCAAGCCGGAGCGAGTTCACTTCTACGGTCGAACTGGCGGGAGCATTCCGTCCAGTTTCGAGATGCTTCACGAGGCGCTGAAATGGATGGAGTGACTACCCCGAGCCGGCCCAGAGTGACCAGCGCTCCTGCTCAGGAACTCCATGTCTGTCCCGGAGGTGCTCACGAGCCACTGCAGTCGGCCATTCGCAAGGCCCTGGCCGGCAGAGAATCGAAGAGCCCCGTCGTCGGCGTCGCCCCTGTTGGGTGCGCTCTTCTGCTCTACGAGGCCCTGGACGTGGATTGCGTGGCCGCCCTTCCGGGCTGGGGCCCTTCCACGGCGGCGGGCATCAAGAAGAGCCGTCCAGATTCACTCGTCTTCGCCTACCAGGGTGGCTGGGACGCCGCCTCGGTCGGCATCGGAGAGATTCTTCACGCAGCCGGAAGGGGAGATCCAATCACGGTCATCTATAAAGCCCTGGAGGGAGTCGACCACGGCGTGGAGCTCGCAACGCTGGTGACCTCCGTTGAAGGTTCGGCCTTCGTGGAGGAGATTCATCTCGGCGGAGAAGAGAGCTTGCCGCTGCTTTACAAAGCCCTGGAACAGGCCTTCGACGTGCAAGACCGAAGACTGGGATTCGGATTCATTGAGGTACACGGGCCCGATTCGGATCGAAAGGGTGGCGGCCGGAGTGGCTGAAGCACCGGGAAACAGCAAGGTAGTACCTCCCGTCGACGGCCCCCCGGAGGGGCTCGGACCGGTTCGGGGCAATCACGTCCCCGTCGAGATCGAGAGAATCGTGATCGGCGGGTTGGCAGACCAGGGGGTCGGTTTCCTGGGACGGGTCATCGCCACGGCAGGAATGGTCCGGCAGCGGAACGTGACCTGGTTGCCTCTCTTCAGCCCCAGCGTCCTGGGAGCATCGGAACATTGCACCGTGCTGATCTCGAAGGAAGAGATCGGCTCGCCTCTGGCCGGAGTGCCCGATATTGTCCTGGCATTCGACCCGGAGGACTTCGAGTTCTTCAAGCTCCGGATCAAGGCCGGGGGCCTGATGCTCTATGACAGCGGTGCTGTCGAGGTCCTTCCCGCGGCATTCCGGGACGACATACGCACCATCGGTATCCCGGCGGCGAAGTTGGCCGGAGAGCTGGGGGACGTCAGAGTGGCAGGAATGGTGATGCTGGGAGCCTTCGTGGAGAGCTCCCGTCTCCTCGATGGCAAGGCTGTCCTGGATGCACTCAAACGTCTTCTGTCGAAGAACGATCCCCTTGGGTTGCTGGAATTGGATCGGAAGGCCGTCGACGTCGGTCTCCGATACGTCCGAGAACGGCAGTACATGTACAACCGGTACGCCTACTCCATCTTCAGCCGATGATCGAGGCCCGGGACCTGACCCGGCGATTCGGTCGCGTCCGGGCCGTGAATGCTGCCTCATTTCAGGTCCCGAAGGGTCGAGTGGCTGGTTTTCTCGGCCCCAACGGCGCCGGCAAGACCACCACCCTCAAGATGCTGAGCGGGCTCCTGGCCCCCAGCGCGGGGCAGGTTCAGGTCGGCGGCCTAGACCCTCGGCGGGACCGGGAGGAAGTCCTGTCCTGGACCGGAGCCCTGGTGGAGACCCCTGGCTTCTTCGACCATCTGACGGCCCTGGAGAACCTGGTCTGGATCGGCAGTTTGGGTAGAAAGGAGAATCCCGCTAGAATCAAACCTCGAGCCATGGAACTCCTGAAGGTCCTGGGTCTCGAGAGGGCGGTCAATCGCCGGACAGGCGGGTTCTCCACGGGAATGCGGATGCGGCTCGCCCTCTGCCTGGCGCTGCTCCATCGGCCGAAGCTCCTGCTCCTCGATGAACCCACGACCGGCCTCGATCCTGAGGGCCGCCGGGCAGTCCGGGATCAGATCGGTATGGCAGCCCGGGACGAGGGCGCCACGGTGCTGGTCAGCTCCCATCTGCTGGAGGAGATCGAGGTCATTTGCGACTGGCTCGTCGTGATTCACGAGGGGCGAGTCATCGCTCAGGGAGAACTGGCGAGCCTGCTACCGGCTACCGGGGAGGCCCCCTTCTCGATTCGAGCCGATCCTCCGAAGAAGGCAATGAAGATCCTGTCGGCACTGGAGGGGGTGCGGGAGGTGGAGAACGCCGTCTCGGAAGTCCAGTTTCGGGCAAACCGGGAGCAGATTCCCGACATCGTGGAGAAGCTGGTCAGCGAGAGGGTCCGTCTCAGGGAGTTGAGGGATCTAGGCCGATCTCTGGAGGACTTCTACATGGCCGCCACGGGAGAAGAGACCTCCGGAAAGGGTGAAGACTGATGTCGCCCTTCCGTCTGGAGCTGGCCGTTATGGTCCGGTCGAAGGGCACCTGGCTCGCTCTGATCCTGGGCATCGCCGTCCCGGCGCTCTGTCTGCTCTCCCTGGTCGTCTTGAGAGTCTGGGGGCCCGAGTCGGTCTGGGTCGTTCGTATCGCCTTGCCGACAGCCCTGGTTGTCGGCGCCGTTGCCCAGGCATTGCTGATGCCCCTGTTGCTGATCTACCTGCTGGGGGACTCCCTGGCGGGGCAGATCGGCGACCGTCGTCTTCGGAGCCTGTTCCTGACTCCCTCGAGCTTTAGATCTCTCTACCTTGGCAAGCTCGGCGCTGCCTTCACATTCGCCGTCCTGGTAGTCCTCATCGGGGTCGGGCTGCAGGTGGCGACCCATCTGGTGGCCACGACGAACTCTCAACATGCTGCCGTCCTGGCCCAGGGCTCCTGGTTGGTTGTTCCCCTGCAGGTCGGGGTGTTCCTGGCGGCTCATCTGGCCCTGGTGGCCTATCTGGGTCTTCTGTTCTCTCTCGTGTCCAGCTTCAAAGCCGGCTTGCTGGCGACGAGCGCCGCCACGGCGGTCCTGGTGATGATCCAGCTCGTGGCGCATCGGGTGACCCAGCTCGATCTCGAGTGGCTCGGGAGGGCGATGTTCAGTTTCCACTACTTGGAGGCTTACGGCCTGAAGAGGCTCGTGGCGACGTCGACAGGCCGCATTGCCTCGGAGATGGAAACGCCGACACTAATGGCGTTTCTGGGCTTCGATGTGTTATTGTTCGCCGTTCTCGGCTACCTCGCATTTCGGCGAAGAGCCGTCTGAGCGGGGTACTGGGGGGGGCTCCTCAGAGGCCGGGAACAGACCCGCGAAGTCATGTCTGAAGACTGCCTTTTCTGCCAAATCGTGGCAGGGAAAATCCCTGCCGACACGGTCCTGGAGACGGACCGGATTCTGGCATTCCGGGACATCAACCCCCAGGCGCCTGTCCACGTACTGGTGATACCGAAGAAGCACATCGTCAGTGCCATGGAACTGGGAGACGCCGACGGCGAAGATCTGGCGGCCTGTTTCGAGGCAGCCCGAGAGGTAGCCCGGAACGAACGGCTGGATTCCGGCGGATTTCGGCTCGTGACCAATCACGGCGCCGAGGCGGGTCAGAGCGTGTTTCATCTGCACTTTCACGTTCTCGGAGGCCGAGCCATGGGCTGGCCACCGGGCTAGTTCCAGGGATGATGTCAAACCCGGATCCGGAAGGACTGATCCTGGCACTCCACTCCACCAGTGGAATGAGCGGCGTAGCTCTCATGCGGGGCCAAGCGGTTCTGGACGAGGAATACATGGAGGGTGGACGGTCGGCCATACGGCTGACGGAGCCGACTGCCCGCATGCTGGGTCGGGTCCGTCAAGGCAACGCCCAGATTCGCTCCATCGCCGTGGCTACCGGCCCAGGGAGCTTCACGGGCATCAAGGTCGGGCTGGCGACGGCCTTCGGTCTGTCCCGAAGCTTGGGAGTGGGCATCACGGGCATCTGCTCCCTGGAGGTCCTGGCGGATCAGGCCGATCCGGCCGGGGAGATCGCAGTCATGCTCCCCGCCGGCAGAGGCGACGTCTACCTGGGTGAATACGGACCCAGACGAGATGAAGGACGGCCGGTGAACGCTGAGCCTGTCCTGCTGGGGCCTCCGGAGGCCGCCGGGCGGGTCCGGGGCAAGAGTGTCATTCACATTGGCTGTGAGGAATTGCTAGAAGAGCTGGACGCAGGGGCCGTCCAGGCCGGAGACGTCCGGCAGCTCACGAAGAACCTGGGATGGCTGGCTGCCTTCAAGGAGCCATCGGCTCCCGACCAGGTCCCGGCTCCGTTGTACCTGAGACGGACCTGGGCCGAGGAGAACCGGAGGCAGGCAGCCACTGGTGGAGGAAAACAAGGATGAAGAGATTTGTGACCAACGAGGACTTGCGGATTGCCCGGCTCCGTCATCTCAAGGAGCTGCGCCTCCTGGAGAAGATGACAGACGGGGAGTTTCAGGTGTTCAAGAAGAACTTCAGTCTGGGTCTGGTCGATCCCGATATCTCCCGCATCCGGGCCATGGGTCTCTTGCGGGCCATGCTCGAGACGAACATGCAGCTTCAAGACCGCCCAGAATCCAGTGTAGAAGCTTGATCACGCCGACGAGGCGTGGTAACGTCTTGTCGGCTCTGAAGAGGTCAAACTAGCGGGAATAGCTCAGCTGGTAGAGCGCCAGCTTCCCAAGCTGGATGTCGCGGGTTCGAATCCCGTTTCCCGCTCCAGTTTCCCGGCGCAGCTCGTCCTGATGCCCGGACCGGGGGCCTGAAAAGCAACGTCCCCATGACTGGCAGCGAAACCTACAAGCCCGGAGGCGACGGAGAGATCCAGGATCCTCGGGAGGCGCTCCTTCGGAAGCGCGTGAAGATGGGCCTGGCCATCTGCGCCCTCGTCTTGCTACTGGTCCCACTGGTTCTCGGTGGCCTGGCTTACGCGTTCTGGGGGGACGTGGATCGGGCCATTCAGGACGGCACCCGGCGGCCAGAGACCATCGAACAGGCCGAGCTCGACAGCAGGGAATTGAGGAAGCTGGAGCTGAAGTTGAAGGCTGTCGGCGCTGCCCTGGAGCCGGAACCTTTCGTGACCTTCTCGGTCAAGGAATTGAGCAGCCAGATCACGCTGCTCATGTCCACCGGCGCCATGCCCCCCTCACTCCGGTCCTTACAGATCGCCGTTGAAGAGCCCTATCTGAAAGCGACTACGGCATGGGAGGGGCAGGACCTGGCAAACCTGCTCGCCAGCTGGGGCTTCGACCCTGCCTCCTCCATCTACGGTCCGGTTCTGCAGTACATGGCTGGCCTGGAGTACTTCCAGTTCCATACCTGGATCAATCCTCGCGTCGAGGCAGGGCAGCTGACCTGGGACATCGTCTCGTCCCGGGTCAATGACTATCCCCTTCCAGCCGACATCGCTCGCTGGATGCAATCCCGGATGTTCGGTCCCAGACCACTCCTGAAGCCCGAAATCTCCGGCCGGCCTCTTCAGGAGGCCCGGGTGAAGAGCAAGGGATTGTATCTGAAGTGGTTACCCCACGAGTGAGGGTCTCGGGAAGGGCCGAGTGAGCCAGGTTGTTGAACAGCTGATCCTCTGGCTTGGGAGCTTTTCCTACTGGGGAGTGGGGGGGCTGCTGTTGCTCTGCGGCGTCGGCATTCCCATGCCCGAGGAGCCCATCCTCATCACGGCGGGCTACATGGTCCACCTGGGCCTGATCGAACTGTGGCCCACGATTGTGATCTGCATGTTGGCCATCGTTGGCGGCGATGCCATCGCCTTCGGCGTGGGCCGGACATTCGGCAGGGAGAAGGCGTTTCTCGGCATGGTGAAGCGGGTCATGTCTCTGAGGCATCTGGTCCGTGCCCGGAGGTTCCTCAGGAACCACGGCAACCGGACCATCTTCCTCGTCCGGTTTCTGCCGGGCCTGCGGATGCCCACCTACTTCATGTCCGGAACCCTGGGCGTTCCTTTTAGGGCCTTCCTCTTTTACGACACCCTGGCGGCCCTCATCTCGGCGCCTGTCTCGGTCCTGGCGGCCTGGTACTTCGGGGCCAATATCCACGCGGCTCTCCAGTTCACCGGAGGATTTCACCGGTACCTGCTGGCAGGCGTCCTGCTCGTCATCGCAGTTTGGGGTTTCAAGACCTGGCAGGAGCGTTACATTCGCCGGGCATCCCTCATTGCTGGCGGGGGGTGAGCCCCGCGTTCAGGCGGCAGCGCAGCATCGGACCGGGGTCACAGGCGCCGGGCCTTCGAGAGCAGGATCGTCGCCGAGACGATGGCAGCAGTCTCGGCTCGAAGGATATTACCGTCTAGGCCGGCCAGTTCGACGCCAGCCTCTCGGGCAGCATTGACTTCATCGGGGGTGAAACCGCCCTCCGGGCCGATGAGGCAGGCCCGAGGATCCCGGGATCCTAGCTCCCACCGGCTCAGTCGAGGCAGGTTGGCGTCCGGCTCCAGGAGGAAGGTCTGGACCGAACGGCCTTTCAAGTCGGCCGTCAGCTCCGAAGGAGTGATCGGAGGCTCGATATCTGGAACACGATGGCGGCCGCTCTGCTGGCAAGCGGCCTCGGCAATCGCCGTCAACCTCGATGCGGAGGTTCCCTGGGGAATCCGGACGGACCGTTCGGCCCGGAGCAGATGAATCCTGTCGACACCCAGTTCGGTCAGTTTCTGGATGGCCCAGGCGATTCGCTCGGCCTTCAGCGCCGACAGTCCGATTTCCACCAAAGGGGTCGCAGGCGGGGGAATGCTGCGGCTGCCGAAGAGGGCTGCGCCCGTGAGGCCTCGTTTACCGGCTTCCAGAATGGCCCGGAAGACACGTCCGCCGCCCCGAGGGACCACGTCGATCTCGGCTCCCGCCGGCAGCCGGAGGACCCGGCCTAGGTAGTGAACCTGATCTGCGGCGAGGGTCAGATGGTTCCGGGCGATCTGATCGGGATCGACGAATAGGAATCGCAAGGTCTACTGTCGCTCGGCACGGCGTTTCTTCAGCTCTGCCGTGGCGCCCGGTCCGGTCTTCCCGCCGGGTTTGAGCCGCTGAATGATGGGATCTTCCTCGGCGATGTTGGCCTGCTTCCGCGCCTCTCCCCAGATCTCCTCGAGCTTGTAGAAGTCACGAGTTTCAGGAAGGAAGACGTGGACCACGCAGTCGCCATAGTCGAGGATCTTCCACGATGGGTTGTCGTGCCCCTCCATCCTTCCCAGCTGCCAGCCTCGTCCCTTGCACTTGAGGTAGACCTCATCGGCGATGGAGGACGTGTGGGTGTTGGAGGAGCCGGAGCAGATGATGAAGTAGTCTGTGATCACCGTCTTGCCCGACACATGGTAGACCTCGACGTCCATGGCCTTCATGTCGTCCAGGACCTGCAGTATTAGCTGAACCTGTTCCGGGTACTCGCCCGGCGTCTCTGCCGATTCTTCGTCACCCATTGTCTCGTTCTCCTGGTTCATCTCCGCACTCAATCCTCCA
>JAJFLN010000392.1 GCA_021772705.1 Candidatus Cloacimonadota bacterium
CCCAAACCCCCAATTGGACTGGTGCGACAGAGAGTGCCGATGAACACTTGAATAACATACGAAAGCTTGACCTGTTCATCGGGGGCCAGGGGCCAATGGCCCCTGGCGGGAGTTCGAGGGCAGAGCCCTCGTTTTAAAACATTCCTTCCACAAATTCATGGGCATTGGTGTTAACCGCCGATAAGCACACTCACGCAGTACTTTGACCCCACGATCCCCCCGAGGTCCGAAGCCCGTAGCCCCTACTCCGCCACCCCCCTGACAACCACTATTCCCAAGACCTCATCGGCCAGGAACGCGAACAGACTGTCCCCCCGCACCAGGAGTTGCATGTCCGACACTCCGGCCAGGATGAGGGACACTTTGCCCAGCTGCGTCCAGTCGACGCCGTTGGGGCTGTGCCAGACCAGTAGGGTCGTCGGATCCGTGTTCAGTGTCAGGAACTGGGAAACGCAGGCGACGTAGAACTTGTTGTTGCCTGTTGTCAGGGCCGGCGCGCGGGTGTAGTTCGACCGGGACATGATCACCCTGCGTGGCCCGTAGGTCCGGCCCCCGTCCTCGCTGGTCCGGGCGACCACGCCGGGCAGTGAGCTGGCCACCACCAAGACCCGTTCCCCCAGGGACGCGAGTCGGACCGAGCTGGCGGCGTCTTCGACGTCGGCCACATCGACAGGTTCCTCCCACTGGCCCGACGCCGGCTCCGGAGAGAGGACCGTGTAGACCCGGTTGTCTTGCCTGCCAGTTGAACCCCGGTCCACCAGGCTGACGAGACCTAATGGAGTACGGGTCAGAAGCCACTCCCTGCGATTGGTGCGATACTCGTAGCCTGGGACGGCCACTCCGGGCTGAATCCTGGCGGCGGGGACCGGTTGCCAGAGAATGGAGGAGGCGTCCAGGGCGGCGGTCACCATGTCGATGGGGCCATCGCCGGCTCTCGCCAGGACAGGCCCGGGACCGAGGGAGGGGACCTCCACAGGTTCTGACCAGTTCTCGGGGTCGAAGGTGATCTTCCGGAGCTGCCCTCTGTAGATGCCCGACTCGAGATAGCTCCAGGCAACCAGCACCCCTCCCTCGATGGCCACCACCGAGGGGTTGGCGACCCTGAGACCCGGCTGTGACACGGTACGTCGAGGAGACCATGTCCTGCCTCCGTCGCGAGTGACGTGGTGGTAGAGAATCCGATTGTTGCCCTCGATCTCCTCTCTCCAGAAGAGGTGCATCTCCCGGCCGGAGCTGACGGCCAGCAGGTCCGAATAGTCTCCGCTGCCTGTGTGCAGAAACGATGCGGGCCGGCCTTCGAGCTGGGCCTGAGTCGTGAAGGTCAGGGGGATGGAGCCGCCGGAGGAGGTCAGGGTCGCCTGGTAGGTCGTCCCCGGGGCCAGGCTCCGCACGAGGCGGTGGATCTGTCCCGGCGCGATGGGCTGGCTCACCCCTCCGCTGGCCAGAGAGAGCTGGAGCGGTTCCTCCGCCGGGCGGTCGAGCCAGAAGTTGGCCGAGGTGGGACCCACGGTGATCTGCACCACCCTGGGAGGCGGAATGGCAGGGGGGGCGGGCGCTCGGGTCGCCGGGGGACTCGATGGCGCCAGGACAGTCGCCGGCTCCCGGTCAGACTCCATAAAGGCAATCCAGAGGATGGCCGAGAAGGAGGCAATGAGAAGCAGTGCGAAGGCGACCCAGCGGCCGCGTATCGTCCACGTCTTCGTGCCGGCTCTCGCTTCCGGCGCTGTCGACAGTGAGCTGGTCACGGGGCGCTGTCCCGACTTCATTGTCGGCCGGCTCCTTCGATTGCCAGGCCGGTTGCCAGAGAAGCTCACTTCCGTCGCGGCCCTGTTCCCGGAGGAACTGACATGCGTCGCGGCCCTGTTGTCCGACGACCCGGTTCGATTCGGCCTCGCCGGGTCTCCCCTGCTATCCCGGGGAACGGCACGGGTCCCGGTAGATAGTTTCCGTCCGGAAACCCGTTCTCCCCGACCCTTCGGCAAGCTCAGGAGAGGGGCCTCTGCCCCTCCAACACTGGCCCTCGACGGGCTCGGTCCGAACGGATTGGGAGTTTCCGGATGGGAACTAGATAGGACGGGCACTCTCCCTGCCACGGTGGCCACTGGTCCGCTGCCAGAGGCGGGGGACTCAAGGGGCTCCAGCCGGCGGAGTGCCGAGGCCAGCCGGGTCATGGAAGCGGGTCGTCGTGCCGGCTCCAGATCCAGACACCGGTGATAGAGCTCCTCCAGGGCTGCGGGCACGTCGGGTCTGGCTTCGCCCAGAGACGGAGCGTTACCTTCCAGCTGCGCTCTCAGCACTCCCGAGATGTCAGCGGCGCCGAATGGCCTCCGGCCTGCCAGCATCTCGAAGAGGATGACTCCCAGGGCGTAACAGTCCGCTGCTGGTCCGGCCGGCTCTCCCCGGATGACCTCCGGGGCCATGTAGCCGGGAGTTCCAAGCATCACTCCCTGAGCGGTCTGCAGCGTCTTCCCCTGGGCCCGGGACTTGGCCAGACCGAAGTCGGCCACTTTCACTTCCCCGTCTCTCGTGAGCAGAACGTTCTCTGGCTTCAGGTCGCGATGGACCACGTCGGTGGCGTGGGAGTAGCCCACCCCCTCGGCGATGTCGGCGGCGATCCGGATCGCCTCGCCGATCTCGATCTTGCCCAGGCTCTCCAGGTGATCCCGGAGAGATCCCCCCGTGACGAGCTCGACGGCCATGTAGGGCCGGGAGTCGACGAACCCGGCGTCGTAGACGGCCACGATGTTGGGATGGATCAGATTTCCCTGGAGCTTGGCTTCCCTCAGGAACCGGGCCCGTGTTTCGGCGGCATCGAAGAGACCAGGGCTGAGCACCTTCAGGGCGACTTTCCGGTCCAGACTCTCCTGTACTGCCTCGTAGACCGTCCCCGACGCCCCCGATGCCAGCTCCCGTTTCAGCGCGTATCCGGGAACCTTCACGGCTGGGATTGTAATGCCTGGGGGGTGACAGGGCCAGGATTGGGAGGTGGGCGCTGTGCGCTGGGGATCGGGCCTCGGGGATCGGGTGAAAGACGAGGGACGGGGCTTGGTTGGGTTCGAGTGCCGAGATGCCGGAAGGGGGGGGCTGGACTGGGGGATTCTCCTGAGAGCGGTCGATGGGAGGCGGGGGACCGGGGTTGGGTGGCCACCTACGAGTGATTGGTCGTGGTAGTTTGTTGCCCGATGGCGGCGCTGCAACAGCCGCTTTGAAAGATGACTTCCTCACAAGACATGTTGTCGCGCCGGGAGGCGTCGGGCCTGGAAGGGTCGGAGGCCGGACGGATTGGGCTTCTGGTTTGTCTCGCCATGTGGGCGGGGCTGGCTTCGGTGGTTCTCATTCCGGCGATCACGTGGGCGAGTGAGATCGGGTCACCCTTCTATCCGCTGTGGCAAGCTGCGCCCCCCGGGCAGGGGGCCTATCTGGGATCGAGATTGCTGGGGCTCTATGCCCTTCTGATTCTGTGGTTCCAGTGTCTTGCAGGTTTGCAGATGCCTCGGCTTCGGCAGGTGTTTTCTGCCATCGAGCTTCGGAGGTGGCATGCTCGCTCCGGTCTGTTGCTGCTGGGTCTGGTGCTGCTCCATCCCATCACCTTCTTTGTCGGTGTCGCCCGCCGGGGAGGTCGAGTGGACGTGCCCCACTGGCTGATACCCACGTTTGACTCCGGCTATTATCCGGCAATGCTCTCCGTGGGCAGAGTAGCTCTGGCACTCCTGCTGCTGGGCGGGATCGTGGCGCCCCTGCTGGGCCGTTTGGTGAAGTGGGGCGGCTGGCTCTTCCTGCATCGGTTCAACGGAGTTGCCCTCCTGCTGGGTGGTTGGCATGCGGTGGCCATCGGGTCCGAAACCCGATCGGGCGCCATGCCCTGGCTGTTGGGGTTCATGCTGCTGTCCATTGTGTTGGCTGTTGTCGATCGGCTTCGTGGAACGCCACCGATGCCGATGCTGACGGCAGGGCTTGGCGTTCATCCGGCGCCTGCAACGGCAGGACGATGGCTCTTCGGAGGCTCTGTTGCGCTGGCGGTAGTGACTGGCGTCCTGGTCCTGTCGCCTGGACCGGACTTGACGGTGCCTTCAGTGGAGGCCAGGGTGCTGGCCTCCCGGGTTGGTTCCGGGAGCCGGGTGGTGTTGGTCGATGTCAGAGAGCCTCAGGAGTTCCTGGAAGAACGAATACCTGGCGCTGTCAATTGCCAGGTCCGATCCCTGGCTGAGGGGGCAGCGAAACTCTGCCGGGACGCGGATCTGGTGGTGGTGTACTGCTTGAAGGACTTTCGCGGCTACGAGGGCCTGCGGGTCCTTGAGCAGTTTCACCCCGATGTCCGGCTCATCCATGGATTTGGATTGAACCAGTGGAAGTCACAGCAGCTGGCCACGGCAGGTTCCCGGGTGAATCGCAGCGACGGTGACGGAATCAGGATACTCCGGCAGTTTTCAGCCCCGTAGCGCCTCCCGGGCCGCAGATCCGAGGTCCCGGTGAATTGACGTTGCTTCCAGAGCGCGATAACAGCATTGGCAGCCAGAGGCAACGTACGAGATCAACATCACGGGAGGTAGATGAACGTGAAAGAAATTGGCAAAATGGCCGCAGTGGGACTGGCGCTCCTGCTGCCGGCAGGCAGTTGCTTCGGCGGGGCTCCCGACGAGCTGACGTCGAAGAGCGAGGCGATGGCTCGCCGGATGTCTTTGACCGAGATCCGGCAGTCCATCCAGAGCAAGCGTGGCAGGATACTGGGAGCCCTTTCGGGCAAGCTCCTGAGCCGTCCACGAGGCGAAGAGGCAGGGTCGGGATCGAGCATCAGCGATCGGGTCCGCAGCTCCTTCCGCAAGTCGCTCCGGCACTACGAAATGGAACGAGCCCGGAAGAAGCGGGTCCTCTTCCTCCCTCCCGTCCTCCACGGAGAGGGGGGCGCTCTGTACGAGCGCATGACTGTATTGACCCGGCTCTACTTCCAGAAGCACTTCCCGGAGGCCATCGAGGTCGATCCCGCCGCGGTGTCGAGTTACTTCTCCAAGAACGTCGAGGAGCGGCGATACGGATACGAGAGGGACTTCTGTGACGATGACCTGCAGAAGCTGGCGAAGAGGTTCAACGCCAACACGGTCATCACCATGCGGGTCCTGAACTTGCGGCAGTACCGGACTCCGGATCTGCGGCCCTCCGACACTCAGAAGTTCATGATCGAGGGCTCGGTGTACAAGCTGGACAAGGCCCGTAAGGTCTTCCGAAATGCCACCATTTCCAAGATTCATCCCAGCGTGATCGACCCTCTGGATCGGGAGTTCAACGAGGATTCCAGCGAGATAGTGAAGCGGGTCTTCTCCCCCTACATCAGCCACTACATGGGCTGGAGCCAGGGTGTCTTCGATCAGACCAACGGTCGCGAGCCGCGCTAGCAGTCAAAGAGAAAGAGCGACAGACGGCGCTCGTCGGGTATCACTTCCGGCGGGCGCCGTCGTTCTTTCCGCTAGTAGCAATACCCATGAATTAGTGGAAGGAATGTCTGAAAACGAGGGCTCTGCCCTCGAACTCCCGCCAGGGGCCATTGGCCCCTGGACCCCGATGAACAGGTC
>JAJFLN010000393.1 GCA_021772705.1 Candidatus Cloacimonadota bacterium
AGAAATGCTCGACACCATCGAGACCCTGATGCCCCACCTGATCGGGTCGTGGGGATCTCCAGACGGGAACCCGGCGGAGTGACCAGCCGAAACTGTCGGATTACTTCCCATGAGCAGCACTAGCGTCGTGAACGGCTCGACAGGAACAGGAGGAATCGAAATGGCCAAAGAGAAGTGGATCGGACTTTCCCTGGGAGTTGACACGGACTGGCCGAGTTGCTTCGAGGCCATGATGGAGCGGCTGAAGCCGGCTTATGGTGAGGGAGAAGACAGGTACGAGCTGAAGGTTCGGCGCATCCTGATGGACCCATTCTTTCTCCGGGACGAATCGAAGTATGTCCTGGTCGTGGACCGGTTGACCCACTGGTTCAAGCTTGCCCGGGAGTGGCTCAAGAAGGCCGCGTTGATGAACGACGTCTATCTGCTGAATAACCCCTTCACCTTCCAGTCCATGGAGAAGCACTCTGCCTTCTGCGCCATGATGCGGCTCGGCCTGAAGATTCCCGAGACTGCTTTGCTCCCCCAGAAAGAGTACCCCGAGGACAGCCCGATCTACGAGAAAACCGCCCAGCGATACAACTTGATGTTCGATATCGATGAAGTGGCGGAGCGAGTCGGCTACCCGCTCTACATGAAGCCCTACGACGGCGGTGGCTGGCGAGGGGTCTCCCGGATCGAGAACTCGGAGCAGCTCCACTCCGCCTACGACGATTCGGGGATGGAGATCATGCACCTACAGAAGGCCGTTGACCCCTACGAGGTCTTCGTCCGGTCCCTCACCATCGGCCCCCAGGTCCTGCCCATGCGCTACGACCCGGAGCAGCCACTTCATCTCCGGTATCAGTTGGATGACGAGTTCCTGTCGCCCAAGCTGCGTCGGGAGATGTGTGTGATTTCAAAGGCCATCAACGCCTTCTTCCGGTGGGAGTACAACTCCTGTGAGGCTCTGCTGCGGGGCGATAACCTGCATCCCATCGACTTCGCCAACGCCTGTCCCGACAGCGCTCTCACGAGCCTGCACCGGCACTTCCCCTTCGTGACGAAGGCCCTCCTGCTCTGGACGAATTACTGCGTCTTCTCCGAAAGGAAGATGAGGAAGGACCTGGAGTTCGACAGCTGGTATTCCATTGCGGACAATCGGGAATTCGACTACGACGAGAAGCTGAACCGGTACGAGAAGCTCGCCGACGAGTACTTCGAGACAGAGAAGTTCCAGGAGTTCTGCCATACTCACTTCTCGGATCTGGATGCTCAGCTGCTGGACTTCTTCAGCAGCGATCAGTTCGACGCGATCCTGGTCACCAAGGTCCGGGACGTGTTCCCGAAGCACGAGCACGATCACTACATCGAACACTATCGCGAACTCCTCCGAGGAGGGGTCGAACACAAGTTTGGTGGCAAGGCGAGTTGAACCGACGGGCGGCAACCTGATCCTTCGAACTGTATCCTGACACGTGACAGGGACGGAACCTCCGCCCCGGTTCGAGACCGGCAGCCACAAGGGGGTGGCCTCTGGACTGGAAGGGCCAGCAACTCGGCAAGTACAGGATCGAGGGTCTTCTTGGCCAGGGCGGTATGGGCACGGTCTACCTGGCGGTACAACAGGACCTGAACCGCCAGGTCGCCCTGAAGGTTTTGCCCGATCAGTTTCCCGGCCATGACTCCACTCTGAGCAAGCGGTTCCTGCGAGAGGCGGGAATCTGTGCGCGCCTGTCGCATCCGAACATCGTCAAGGTCTACGACTACGGCCACGAGAAGGGCTGCTACTACTACACGATGGAGCGGTTGCAGGGCCGGGACCTGAAGGATGAGTTGATCGGGTCTCCCATTCCGAAGCTGCCCCGCACCCTGTCCTTGGCCCGGCAGGTGGTGGACGCCTTCAAGCACTACCATCCTCAGGGCATCGTCCACAGGGACCTGAAGCCGGCCAACATCATGATCGTCGAGTCCGGCTCCGCCGTGCTGACCGATTTCGGTCTGGTGAAGGATTTGATGGCCACCGATATCACCCGGCCCAACGTGGTGGTCGGCACTCCCTATTATCTGGCGCCCGAGATGGTCCGGGCTCTGCCGGTCACGGCGGCCGCCGACATATACCAGCTAGGGGTGATTCTCTACCTGATGCTCACCGGGCGGCTCCCCTTCGAAGGCAAGACGAGCCCGGAGGTGATGAAGAAGGTCATCAGGGAGAACCCACCGTCGCCGCGGCAGATCAACTCCGATGTCCCCCGAGGCCTGGACGCGATGGTGATGAACTGTCTCGCCAAGGACCTGTCGATTCGTTACTCCTCCGCCGAAGAGCTGGAAGTGGAGCTCGACGAGGCGGCCCGCTGGGGGGCGGTGGAACGACGGGACGGACTGGGGGATTCATCGAAGCTCCAAACCCCTGGATCGAGCCGGTCCGGCTCTGGCAAGACCGAGGCCAGCGGAGGACGTCCCCGCGCCCGGTCCGACGGGGACGATTCCGGGAAGCTCCCAAGCCGGCAATCGAAGCCTTCGGCCGTGTCAGATACGGTCGCCGTCGCCACCGGCGAGGTGCAGCGAGGTTCGCTACTCCTGGCACTGGGTCTCATGGCCCTCTTCGGACTGGCCGGCCTCGCCGTCGGTGTGATGTTCCTCCGGCCCGGGTCGACGCCGGAGGCAAGGATTGCTGATTCCACTGTTGAGTCGACTGTTCCCGATGTGAGACGGGACGCAGAGCCGGTCCCGTCGAATGCAGAACGACGTGAGATCACGGCGGAGCAGGTCGCCGACCGCCTGAGAATCGCCGCCGCCGTTCTGCGGACCCAGGTTCTGGACAAGGAACTGCGAGACGTCCACTATGATCTGCCGGCCCGGACGGCCAGAATGGAGAAGGAGACTCGTCGGATGGCGCAGCACCCGGCGGCGAGGGCCTTGCTGGAAGTGCCGGAGGAGCAGTTCCGCCCCCTGTCCAAACAGATGAGCTGGGAGGTCCGGGCCCCGATCATGGCCTCCATCCACAGCTGCCTCCTCTATGAGTTCTGTTTCGGATTCCGGGGGGAGAAGTCACCCCTGGACCTGAATCGCCGGCTGGCACCGGTGTTGCGGATACTGGAGACGCCCCACGGCAACATCAAGCTCAATTCGGCCGACCTTCCCCGCCTGGTGGCCAGAGCCTTCCCCGACGCCCTGTCCGTCGCACCCCTGGTGGTAAACAGAAGTAAGAATGACACCTATGCCTTCGCCCACGGCAGGAAACACGCGCTTCCCAGTGGCCTCGAGGAGATGCTCGGGACCAAGGACGACGTGCGGGAGATGCACGAGACCCGTCCGTTCGTGGTGCAGGAAGGAAAGTCCATCGCCCTGGCCGGCATCGTCTATCACGTGGACAATCAGGTCGGTTTCCTCCTGGAGTGCTGGCCCAGGGCAAATCCCGAGCTGACCCCCGTCCAGATTCCCCTGGTCCGGCAGGTCTCGGAGCTACCCGGCGACTGGGCCCTCGTCGGAATCCAGCTGGCACCCGACGTATTGCCCTCGGGCGAGTACTCCTGCCGACTCTCGGCGCATCAATTCCTGGAGTATATCGGTGGGCGACCAAATCTGAGAGCGCTCTACGCCGTGACGTTGCCGGCATTCTGAGCGGCTGGTCTCTGGAGCCCGGACCGTGGGCCTCGGGAAAGACCTGGTGGAAAATAGTTGTAGGTTTGTGTGTCACGATGCTTGACACCGGGAGTTTTGGCGATCTTGCTTTTCGCCCGACGGCCTACTTCCGCGCCACCAGCACCGGTACATTCTCGAGCCGGACTTCCGCCCACCTGTCCAGCACCGTGCCATCGTCCTCCAAGTTGACCACGTCGGCGAGGGTCGTCACGCCCTTGCGGCTCCGGGCCTTCGCGGCTTCCAGGGTGAACCACTCGGTTCCGATGTTGGTGTAGACCCGGTAGGGTCGTTCTCTCTTGTCTTGCTTCGCCGCCATGGTGGGCTCCTTGGTTCTCGTTGCTCAGTCTCTGTCACCGTAAACGTACTGCCGCAGGCCTGGGTTGGATCCGTCGAATCGCCAGATGTAGGCGTCCAGCACGTAGTGAGTCGCCTGGGGTACGGTCAGCAGGGGGACGAAGAGCCAGAGCCATCGGGAGGCCTCGGCGTAGGAGAGGAAGCTCTCGCCGAACAGGCCCGCATGCTCCTGCCAGACCAGCCAGTCCCAGAGTGCCTCCTCGCAGTAGGCGATCAGGAACAGGACGCCCAGGAAGAGGGGTAGGGCCGCCGGCTTCGCCAGGGCGTGCAGCAGACCGTCCCGGGCCGCCCCGGTCCACCGCCTCCATCCGTAGACCCAGATCAAGGCGATGTAGGGTATCCCGTGAGCCAGGGTGTTGGTCACCGTGAATGTCAGGTCTGAATCGAAGAGGACGATGCCGGTCCACCAGGTGAAGGACGTGGCGGCCACGATGGCGATCCGTCCCGTGAAGACCTGTCTCCGATCGATCCAGTGTCGTACCTGGCGATGGAGGAATACCCCGTAGATCACCAGGACAACCACCGTGGTGGTGGGCCAGATCGGCAAGTCCGTCAGATCGACGAAGTCGCCGGGAACGAACCACTGGAACGACCGAGGCATGTGTGTGTGCCAGTAGATGATCGGGCCCAGTGTGGCGGCGTAGATCGTCCACCGGTCGATGCGCATGTCCAAGGGGTCAGGCCGACCCTGCCGGTAGTCGTAGAGGGCTATGAATCCGTACTGCTGGCGGATGAAATGGTAGACGGCGGCGTAGGCCAGGACTCGCCAGAAGAGCTCCTGCCCTCCGGCCAGGAAGAGCCCTACTCCGGCCAGGAAGCAGAGGAGGGGCGCCAGCGTGTAGAGCAGGGGGCGACGCTTCACCTCCTCCAGATCGAAGTAGGTCCGGTATAGGGAGGAGTAGACGTGGGAGACGTCGATCAGCAGGACGCAGACAACCCATCCCCAGAGAGGCAACGGCGCTCCTGCTTCCCGGAGGGAGGGAAACAGGAACGCCGCCAGGGCTGGCAGGACGGCGGGGCCGACGAAGAATGTCAGGTCAAAGGCAGGAGATAGGATCCAGCGGTTGGCCATCGGAGGATACCGCTGTCTAGCGGTCGACGATCCGGATCACCGCCTCGTCGGCATTGGCCCGGATCTCCGGTGCGTACATGGCCCAGCCTCGGGTTGGCAGGGCGTGGAATGTCCCGGGAATCTCGGCTCGTAGCCGGTACTTGATCAGGTGTTCTCCCTGGGTCAGGTTCGTGATGAAGAAGGCCACCTTCTCGTCCCGTAGCTCCATGTTCGAGCAGAGCTCTCCGAACCGGGAGCCGCTCTTGAGATCCACGGGCTCGCAGCCAGCGGGCTTGAAGTCCTCGAAGACCAGATACTCGTAGTCGTTCTTGGCTGTCACCCGGAGCTCGACCTCGATCTGATCGCTGCTTTCGAGACGATCTCCATCGGCGAGTAAGATCCGCTCGTACCGGAGGTGACGCTCCCTCACTTCCTGAAGGCGGGAGCCCTTCACTGTTGCCGTCCGGTCCGATCGGACCAGCTTGTAGTAGGTCCGATCCACTTTGACCTCCAGACCGGCGGCCTCGATGCCTTCCTCCTTCGTGAAGTAGGTCAGGTAACTCGAGAAATAGACCGCCCCCCGCCCCTCCTTCTCGATCCTCAGCACATGACGGCCGCTCGTCAGGGCATCGCCTGTCAGGGTCAGCTTGTTGTCGAAGGAGAGCATGTTCTCGCCCGTCACCCGGACGGACTTCTTCAACTCCCCGTCGAGGAAGACCTTCAGGGTGTAGTCCGGAGAGACCTCCCGGGTGGCTCGCATGAAGTCTATCAGGGCCGCAACGGACAGGGCCGTGTCCCGGGTGGAGCGCCAGTAGGTGCCGTTCTTCCTGTTGTTCAGAAGCCACTTCACGAGGCCCGGATTGGCCGGGTCCTTCGGGTCCTTTGCCAGGATCGCCTGAAGTATCCAGGCATGGGTCTCCACATCGTTGTTCCACCAGAACCACCAGCCGTCTTGAGGCAGATCGTAGTAGGTGGTCTGATTCTCCTCATCCCGCTTCTCGTACTGACGGACGTTCCGGAGCACGATGTCGGCCCGCTTGCTGTCACCCAGGTTCCGGAGGGTCAGGGAGAGGAGGGCCTTCCCATAGAGCGAGAGCTGGAGCCTCCGCTCGTAAAGAAGCTCGGTCAGGTCCTGCACTTGCCGCTTGCGAAGGGAGAGCACGTAGGCCAGGTAGGCCTGGCTGTTGCCGGCGCCGCCGGAGTCCTTCCAGTCCGTCACGTCGGTGGCGACGCTGGACTCCAGGGACTGGAAGCCCCGATCGAGCATACCCGGATCGACGTCCACGTCGTTCTCCATCGCCAGGGTCAAGCCCCAGACGACGTAGGCCGTCAGGTGTGTGCTCACCCTGTCATTGGCCCACCAGCCCCAGCCGCCGCCGGAGAGCTGGAAACTGGCCAGCCTGGCCAGGCCCTTCTTGACGATGTCCTCCAGGATCTCCTGGGAGAAGATCGGAGTCTCTCCCAGAGGCCGCTTCTTCTGATACCGGTCCTGGGGTCCACCGATCTCCTGGCTGTTCAGGTTCGTCCGGGTCCGGGCAACCTCCTCCAGCGAGACACCCATGGACATGAGGCTGCGCTGGACCAGCACGGCGGGAAGGAACCGGCTCATGGTCTGCTCCGTGCAGCCGTAGGGGTAGTCGAGCAGGTAAGGAACGGCCTCGATCATGGCACCGGCCAAGGAGGGAGAAAAACGGACCTCCAGACGGCTCGCCTCCGGGCGACGCTCCGCAGGGACGTCGAGGATGATCTCCGCCGCCGGATGAGCCGAGGGCCGGATGAGACCCGTCTTGGAGACGGTCTTCTCGATGCCGTGGACCAGAACCGGGAATCCCATCTGCACTGCGTCAGACTCCTGGTCCGTCAGGCCGATCATCTTGATGACGGCGAAACCTTCCTTGTTCACCTTTACTTCCCAGTCGACTCGAACCTCGCCGCCGGCAGGGATCCTCACTTCCGTGACAGGAGGGCTGAGTATCTCCATCAGGTCCTCCGGGATCTGCAGGGATACCTTGGCCTTCTTCTCCTTCTCCAGGTAGTTGTGAAGGTTCGCCGAGAGGGTCAGTCGGTCCCGCTCCACGAAGAAGCGGGGAGCCTGCAGACGCAGGACGAACTTCTTCGTCGTCACCACCGATGCCGAGCCGTCGCCGACACGGACACGGCTGTCCATTCCCAGGGCCCGGATCTTCCAGGTCGTCAGGTTCTCAGGGAAGGAGAACCTCAGCTCCGCCTCGCCCTTGCTGTCGGTGATGATCGTCGGATTCCAGTAGGCCGTGTCGTCGAATTCGGACCGTACCCTGGCTGCCTTGTAAGCGGGTTCGCCGTCGCCGCCACCGGCGCCTCCTCCACCGCCACCGCCATCGGCAAAGTCTCCATCGGCCTCCTCCCGGGAGGATTTCATGGCATTACGGCTCCTGCCCATCTCACCGGGAGCGCTGGGGGGCGGGGCGGCCATTCCCTGGGCCATGGGCGCTGACTCGTCGGCAACCATCATGCGGGACGAGGACTTGGACATCACCATGGCGCCGCCTACACCACCGAAGACGCCTTCCTTCGACTCCAGGTCACCGGAGGCGAAGTTTGCCCAGTGGTGACCCCAGCTTCCGTACCAGTCCCGGGCCGGATCCGATTGGATGAACTGCAACGGGTCCTGGGCATAGCCGACGGCCTGGAATGTCCTGTTCAGGTTCGAGGTCATCTGGAACCCGTGACTTCTCTTCTGGCCCCAGAACGTGGTGCGCACGTCCGGCGCCAGCTCCGGCTGGATGTAGAGGACCGACCGGTCGAAGACGCTGAGGGCCAGCTCGGCCTGGACGGGCTTGCCGTCGGGAGTCCGGGCCCGGATCTTGAGTACGCCGTCCTCGCCTGGGCGGTACTCCGCCTGACTCGGCTCGATCTCGACGTTCATCACGTGGTCCTTCGGCGGGACCAGCAACTCCCGGGCTTCCTGCCGGGTCTTCCCTTCCACGACCACTGTTGCCTCGACGAAGAAGTTGGGCACGTCCTTGGCCGTCACGGGCATCTCGATGATCGTCGACTTCTCCTCCAGGGTGACCACCTTGTAGTTGGTCAGGACGCCCTGATCCATGTGATGGCTGAAGAGGATCGTGGCCCCGGGCCTCGACGTGTTGATCATGAGCCGAGCCGTGTCTCCAGGCTCGTAGGTCCGCCGGTCCGTCAGGATCTCCAGGTCATTGAACCTGTAGGAAGTTCCCTTGAAGTCAGCTCCCCGGACCCAGATCACCCGGGCGCCGATGACCGGGCGTCCCTGACTGTCCTCGGTCTCGTAGCTGATCTTGTACTGTCCCGACCGGCCCGCTTTCAGGGTGATGGCCACCGTGCCTTGTCCGTCAGTCGACGCATCCCGCGACTCCAGCGGCTCCTCCACCACTGCCGTGTTGCCCTCGCTGCGGTACCGGATGGCGGCGACCTTCAGCTTGCCCTGCGAGGCCACAGGGGTGTCGTTTGCCGTCAGGGCCTTAACGTTGACGAAGATCTGATCGCCGGGCTCGTAGTAGCCCCGGTCCACGTCGAGGAAGGCGTAGAACTCCTGGCGGGTCACCTTGATCTGGCCGGAACCCGTGATGGTCCTCCGACTGGCGTCGACCACCTCCGCTTCGATGCTGTAGAGGTGATCTCGATCGGGATGGTCCTTTGCCGCCGCCGAGGTGTCGACCTGGAATGACAGGGTGCCGTCCTCGCCGATCTGACCGGTTCCTTCGGCCACCAGTTCCCGCTGAGGCTTGGGGGGCGTTCCCCACCAGGGATACCAGACATGCCGCTTCGGGCCGTGCCGGTCCCACCAGGGCAGCCACTCGCAGGGATACCAGACGACGCCGTACCCCGACCCGTAGAGCCAGTCCCAGTACCCGGGCCGGACGTAGCGATGGTCGTAGTCCTCCCGGAAGATCTTGTAGGTGACCCGGCCCTTGCTGACAGGAGCGCCGAAGTAATACTTCGCCTGGATGGTTCCGTCCACGGTCTCCCCCAGGCGCACCAGATCGGACTTGGTCTCCACCGAGACCTCGAACTCGGGCTTCTTGTACTCCTCCACCCGGAACTGGTTCCCGTTGGTCCAGTTGCCGTCGACCAGGATGCTGTAGAGGCCCAGAGGGGCTCCCTTCTTGATCCGGAACTGGTCCGAGACGGCGCCGGTCTCCGTCGGGTCCAGGGCCTTCTGGTAGACCATGTTCGACTGGGGGTCCCGGATCTCGATCTGGACTCGCCTGTTCGATGCCGGCCGGTATTCACCCTTGGCGTAGTCCCGGACCCAGGCCTTGAACTTCACCGTCTGATCCGGCCGATAGACTGGCCGATCGGTGAAGATCGCGCTGCGCCTGCCTTGCCACTCCCGGGACGGGTTGTAGTGCGAACTCCAGTACTGAGCGCCGGTGAAGGCGAAGCTGCCCGACGGGCTGCGGGCCAGGGTCAGGACCTGAGGCCAGCCCTCGGTTTTCCGGGTCGCCTTGAAGAGGGAGATCCCGTTCTCGTCGGTGACGGTCTTCCTCGGCTCGGCCTCGAAGTGAGCTCGCTGCCGGCTGGTCGACCGGTTCTTCTTGTACCGGGTCCAGTACTGGAAGTGGAGCAGCGCGGCGCCGGCCACTGGGCGGCCCGTCCGGGCATCGACGGTGAAGTAAAGCTGCTGGTCCTTGAATTTCTTCTCCACCAGCGCCAGGTCTGACAGGAGGAGCAGGCTCCGGGTTTCCTGGATCGCCCCCCTGCAGGTGGCCTCCACGACGTAGCAACCTTGCTCCGTGATCGGTGTCTTGATCTCCCTGTTCTCGTACCTGTAGTCGCCGGAGTTGGAGACGGTGGCCTGGAAGTCGGCCACCTTCTTCCGTCGGTACTTCAGATAGGGGAAGCCGTTCTGGCCCTGGTTGCGGAGCAAGGCGTAGCCCAGGTTGTGGAGGTTGAATCCCGAAGTGGCGTTCTCCTCGTCCTTGGAGATCCGGCGCATGTAATGACGGATGTAGGCCTGCAGATCGAGCTGCCAGATCTTCACCCGGATCTTGTCTGTGTTGCGGTACCGGACCGGAACGGCCGCCGGGTCTCCGGCGAGCTGAACACCGGTCTGTTGCAGCACCACCTCCGAGGCCCCGATGCGGGTGATCTGGTTCTGGGCGCTGCCTGCCCGGGAGCTGTCACGATGCTCCCGGATCAGGCGGCGATACTCCCGGATGGCCTCCCTGTACTGGCGCCGGGACTGGTAGTAGAGGCCGACTGCATACTGGGCCTCGGCGGCGAAGCTGCTGTCGGGAAATTCCCTGATGACGCGGCGCAGCAAGCCGAGGATGTCCTCGTCGGGAGGCAAGGTCACTCGGGCGATCCGGGTGCCCACCAGTGTCAGGACCTCGCTGTCCGCCAGCTCTTCGAGACGGGCCTTCTCCACCGAGTCCTTGTAGGGCTGCCTGCCGCCGTCCCAGTAGTACATGTAGGTGTTGAGCCGATGAGGCCCATACCGGGTCCGGGCGAGCATGGCCCGGCGATAGACGGCCTGGGCCGCCTGCTCCTTGTTCTTCGAAGTGTCCAGGGTCTCGATCTCCCGGAGAAGGAACTTCACCTGCTGGCCCATGGGCAGTTCCGTTGACCAGGCTGGAGGCAGGGGATCGAACAGGGGCTTCCCTGCTTCGCTGACGGGAATTCCTCGGGGGCGGATACGGGAGCCGCCACCCCAGTGGCCCGGAAAGCCTCGACCGCCCAGGCCTTCTATGGCCTCCGCCTCTTCCCCCACCGTGTCGTCGTTCGGGTCGTGCTCCTCGCCTCCCCACCAGCCCCAGCCCTGGTGCCAGTTCTGATCGTAGGGCGAGAACCGGGTCAGGGCCGCCACGAGCTCGAACTGGGTCGCGATCCGCTCCTGTTCCAGGGAGTCCAGTTCCTGCTGTGTCAGTCCCTCCCTGAGTCCCGGATCGGACTGAAAACGGATCAGCAGATCCCGTGCTTGCTGAAGATTCTCCACCGCCAGCCGCTTGTCGGAGATCGTGCTGTCCTTCCGAATTCCTTGATCCCATCTGCCTCGATGGAACTTGCCGCCCTTCTCCGTGCCGTGGTGAGGCATGGTCAGGTACATGGTGGCCAGGAGTCGCCTGACGGCGATCTCCTTTAAGGTCCCCTTGAAGCGCTCCGTCGCCTCCCCGGCGGCCTGGATGGCGCCATCGTAATCCTGGAGGCGAAGCTGGCTCGTGATCAGCCGGAAGCTAGCGTGGGAAAGCTCCTCGGAGGGATGCTTGGACTCCAGGAACTTGCGATAGACCTGGCTGGCTTCCTTGAAATTCTGCTGGTCGTAAAGGCCGTCGGCCTTTCGAAGTTCGCCGCTGTCACTGGCGCCCGAGACGGGAAGACTGAAGGCTCCGATGAGGAGCAGAACGACGAGCCCGCCCACGAGACGGGCGAGGCGATGGTTGCCGGAACCGAGCATGGGAATCCCCTTGCGCTGATCTTGCGAATCCGTGGGCATCCACGGGTCGTCCGGACACCCGTCTCGATCGGACACACTCTAGCACGCAAGGTTCCGGGCCAGTTGATCCCTGCGGAAGATCCCTTCGCCGCTTCCTCCGCATCAAGACAATCACACACCTGCTGCCGCATCAGGCAGCAGGACTTGAGTGCGTCGGGGCACGTTGTCGCGATGAGGTCGCCCGCCCACTGTCTCGCTGGGACGGGAGTGGATCAGCCTTCGTCGCGGGAGGGTATGAACTCTTCCGACGTGTACGGCAGCGAGGAGGACTGGAGGATCTTGCGAGCCTCGAGATAGAAGAGGACCAGGTACATGGTCCAGACGAGAGTGAGCCCATCGACGACCAGAACCGAGAGCCAGTCCAGCGGGTTGAGGGAGAGGAGCGGGTTCGATGCCTCTGGAACGTTGATGAGAGGTGCTGCGCCGCTGATCAGAAGGAAGAGAGGGAGACCAACGAATAACAGGGCGACGGGCGCATACATGAGCTGCTTCACATCCACGGCGAAGAGCTCCTCGCTGCGTGCGAGAGGGCTTCCGGGCTCCTCTTCCTTCCCCAGAGCAGCGATCACCGCAACCAGCGCGTAGGAGAAGAACTTGCGGACCGACAGAACCACCATACACAGGCCTGCCAGGCAGATCGCGGCTCCTAGCAGGAGCATGGCTCCCCCGTCCGCGGACATCACGCCCCCGAATCCTATGAGCAATGCCCCCGTGACGCCGAGGCCTGTCGTGATGAAGCTCACCTTGAACAGGGACCAGACGATTCTCCATCCCCGTTGCCAGATGAGCCCGAAGGCGCTGTCGAGACTGGATTCCTTTCCCTTCGCCCGAGCCACGAAGAGGATCACCAGCAGGGATTGAACGATCAGCTTGGCCGGACCGGCCAGGATACCTCCCAGCGAGCAGTCGACGACGACCATGGCAATCAGCAGGGGTACCACGATCGACGGATTGGCCATGAGCAGCCGCGCTGCCGCCTTGATTCTCGACCAGATTCCCCGCCTCAGTCCAGTCGAGGCGGCCGGTAGAGCCGGTGAACCCGGCTCCGAGCCGGCGTCCAGCGAAACTTGCTCGACTCCCATGGAGGCGGAGTCCGCCGTCGCGAACTGGAAGGCTCCGCAACCGAAGGTGGCACAGCGGCCGAGGAAACCAGCGCAGTCCTGGTGATGGGGTGTCTGGCACCGGACACAGACCTCAGCCACTCCGTGAATCCGTGTTGCGCAGACTGGACACTCGATAACCCGTTCGCTTGTTTCCATGTTCACCCTCCCGTCAGGTGGTTGTTCTCGATCCTGTTGACAATATCTCCAGTTGCTCCGCGCCGCAAGCAGAACGGTGGCTCGGGGGATCATGTTCCGTGGGAACAACGGGGAGGAGGCCCTGGCACCGCCGCCCTCGCGGACCAAGGCGACAGTCCCGCGCCGGAACCAACCGGCCCTTCAGGTCCGTCAAGCAAGTTAACACATGCGTCACCTGAGGCCTGCAGGGGCATGACGCACTCCTCTGGCTCTTTCGCCATGATCCTGTTCTGGACAGGGTGTGTCAATAAGTCCTCCGGCCCGAACGAGTCAGTGAGCCGGGTCCGTGCCGGCTGCGGCCTCTATCTTTCTGACGATGTCCGCGAGGGCGGCTCGTTCCCAGCTTGCGACGCGCGGCATTGCCTTCCGGAGAGCCTTCAGCGCCGGTTTCGCGGCAGGACCGATGCCCTGGAGCACTCTGGCCGTCTCCAGACAGTGGCCGTCGGTGCGCTGAAGCTCACCGATCAATGCCGGAACGGCCGCGGCGGCGGCGGGTCCCATCCTTCCGAGGGCCTCGATGGCAACCTTCCGTGTGTGCCTGTCCTCGACTTCGAGAAGGGCGGCGATCCTGTCGACCTCCGTTGTCGAGATCGGCCCCAGCCCGCCGAGGCCCTTGACGGCGGACAACCTCACGAACTCGACAGGGTCATCCAGGAGCGGAGCAAGTCTGTCGTGGGCGCTGACGGCGGCGGGTCCCATCCGCCCGATTCCTCTCGCGGCCTCGCTGCGCAGGTAGTCGTCCGGATCGTCGAGAAGGTCGACGAGCAGGGGCAGTCCATCGACGCCCTTCAGACCCATTCGGGCTAGACTCTCGACCATCCTGACTCTTGCCTTCCGGTGGTCTTGGGCGGCGAGGAGCGTCGCGACGGCATCTCGATCGATCCGCACCAGGGCTGACAGGAGGACCGGTGGATTGCTGTGGCCAGTGTAGGACTCGATCAGCGCCGGCACCACGGTGCTCGCCGCGGGCCCCAGCTGTCCGAGACCCTCGAGGGCCAGGCGTTGAACCCGGGTATCCGAGCCGGTTGCCAGCTCCTTCAAGTGGGGTATCGCCTCGCTTCCGATAGCCACGAGGGCCTCCATCGCGTCGTCGTCCCTCCGGTCCTCTCGCACCATGGTGGCTAGCTCCGCCGCCGCCGGCGCCGCAGCGGGACCGAGGCGAGCCAGCGCCCGGAGTGCGTAGAGAGAAGAGCCTTCACGTTTGCCAGTGGCGATGGCGGTCAACGCCGGCACGGCCTCGACGGCCCTGATTCCGCCGAGGGCCTCGATGGCCTGATCGCTCGCCCTCGGGTGGTCCAGTGCCGCCAGTAGCGCCGGGACCGCCGGGGCCGCGTCGGGTCCGATGCTCTCCAGGGCCTCGGCGGCGGCAATCGCGAGCATTCCCTCACGGCTCGACAGCATCTCGGCCAGCAGAGGAGTGGCCTCCGCTGCCAGAGGACCGAGCTTCCGAAGGGTGAGCACGGCGCCGAAGCGCTCGTTGTAATTGTCCGCCTCGAGTCTCATCAGCAAGGCTGGCAGCTGCGACGCGCTTGGCTCCATCGCCTCGATGACGCGGAAGGCTGCAGCGCGGACCGTGAGGTCCCGGTCGTGTGTAGCTTCGAGCACGGTTCCGTGGAGCGGTCTCGCTGCTTCACCGAGCTCGAGGATGGCTGCGAGGGCCTCTGTACGAACCCTGGCGTCCGGCGAAGCCAGGCGGCCTTTCAACGCCCCGAGTAACGCCGGATCGGCAGGCTGCAGCGCTGAGACGTCTCCCGGGAACTGGGTGACGGCGAGGGTGAACGCCAACAGGAGTGTCAGTCGCGAGCGCAATGGAAGTCCAGCATAACCGATTCTGTCCGGTGTTGCCGGTTGATGTCCATGATCACCGCAGCAGTCTTGACGGGAAATCGGATGTTTGAACCTCCTGATCGCTCTTCACTTCCGATGCAACTCCATCAAGTTCAGGAGGCGAGATCGATCCTCGGACTGCGGAGCGTCCTTCAGCGTCCCCGTCAGGTGCCAGGCGTAATCTGGATCCGGGTGTTGCGCCGGCACCCTCCCGGAACCTCTTTGGGTGGCATGGGAAGGGCCGACATTGTAGGTTGAACGAATCGATCGAATTGGTGACTGCAGTCATCACTTTCCATGTGCTCTTCGGGCGACGGGGCAATTCATGAAGGAGGAGGGACTTATGACTGGAGCGAGTCGGGTCGCGACAGGTTACTCGGGAATCATCGGAGTTCTTCTGGTCCTGGCCCTGTCCTCCCCGGTCACGGCACAGCCTACGTGGGAAGAGAAGGCTCCGAGCACATCACCGGTTGCCTCGAGCGATCGGGCGATGGCTTTCGATGCGGCCCGTTCCGGGACGATCTTTCTGACTTTCACCAGCTCGAACCTGCAGACCTGGCAGTGGGACGGCACGGACTGGACCCTCCTGTCGCCCAGCACCTCTCCCTCTCTCCGCCGGCGGTTCGCCCTGGCCTATGATTCGGCAAGGCAGGTGATCGTCCTGTTCGGCGGCGATGCCAGCGGAGACCAGACCTGGGAGTGGAACGGGACCGACTGGACCCAGGGCTCACCGGCCACCAACCCGGGCGCCCTGAAGGACCATGCCATGGCCTACGACGAGCAGCGCGGGGAGATGGTCCTGTTCGGGGGAAACATCGGGAGCGGTCCCGACCTCGATCTCACCTGGACCTACGACGGGACGACCTGGACCCAGAAATCCCCTGCCATCGCACCGCCGGCTCGGAGCGAGCATGGGATGGCCTATGACGCGGAACGGAAGAAGGTGATCCTCTTTGGCGGAGAGACGGGAGACAGGCCTTCGTCTCGGCATACGACACGGGCCGCCAGCGTCTCGTCCTGTTCAGCGGGTCCGTTCCGAACTTCACCTTTCGCGATACCTGGGAGTGGGACGGAACGACCTGGACCGACGTGCAGCCCCAGAACCGTCCCATCGGCGCAGGCGAGGATGCCATGGTCTACGACGAGGCCCGGGGCCGGATGGTGCTGGTCGGCGAGTTCGACGACAGCACGTTCCTCTACAACGGCGCCGACTGGACCGGCGTCCTGCTGGCCGTTCGACCTGAGAGACGGGGGCAGCATGCCATGGCCTACGACCCGGTGCGCCGCCGGGTGGTGCTCTTCGGCGGGAAGGCGAACCCCAGCTCCCGGGTCCTGAACGATACCTGGGAGTGGGACGGGATTCGATGGGAGAAGCTGGAACCGGCCTCGGCGCCGTCGCCCCGCTTCGATCATGCCATGGCATACGATCCGGTACTGGGAGGCGTCCTGCTCTTTGGCGGCAATCCGGAGCGAGCACGCTACGCTGGCGACACCTGGCTTTGGAACGGGACGAACTGGCGGCAGCTCCAGCCCCGCCTCTCGCCCCGTCCCCGGAACGCCCACCGGATGGCGCTCGATCGGTCTCGGGGTCGAGTCCTCTTGTTCGCCGGCGAAACCGTCCGGGGGGACGTGAACGACACTTGGGAGTGGGACGGACGGGACTGGCGGCTGCTCCGGCTCCCGGCGAATCCTCCCAAGCGTCAGAATCACGGCATCGCCTATGACGCCGGCAGAGGCGAGCTGGTCCTCTTCGGCGGCACCACTGTCTCGGGCAACCCGCGCTACGACGATACCTGGGTCCTGCCGGCCAGCGGCGTGGAGAACTTCCCGCCCCTGGCTTCCGCCGGTGACTCCCGGACCGTCACATCGGGCTCGACAGTCATCCTGGAAGGGTCCGGCACGGACCCCGATGGCGACGACCTGAGTTACTCATGGGCCCGCTCGGGAGGGACCGGCCCTTCCGTCACTCTCTCGAGCTCGACGACGACGCGGCCGTCCTTCGCCGTCTCCGAGCCGGGGAGCTACGACTTCGCCCTCACCGTGAGCGATGGTCGCGGCGGCAGCTCCACCGGCACGGTCTCGGTGCTCGCCACACGGGGGCTGGATTCGGTGCTGGACTGGGTCCAGCGGACCCCCGCCTCCTCTCCGAGCGGGCGGAGCAATCCTGGCCTGACCTTCGACTCCCGGCGCGGTCTGTCCGTGCTACACGGCGGTTCCCGCGACGACGATGAGACATGGGAGTTCGACGGCCAGAACTGGGTCCAGAGGAGCTTCACCCTCGGTCCACGGGAGCTGGAGCCCGAGCTGGCATTCGATCCGGCCGGCAGAGGTACGCTGCTGTTTGCCCGGAACGACAGCTGGTCATGGGACGGCCTGGAGTGGATCGAGCTGGCGCCGCTCAACTCCCCCACGTCCCGGGTCGAGCACAGCCTCGCCCGCGATCCGGTCAGGAACCGGACCGTGCTGTTCGGCGGGCTCCTCGCAGGTGGTCTCCGTGGGCGCCATCGTGACCCTGGAGGGCTCGGCGAGCGACCTGGATGGAGACGCACTCACCTACGGCTGGGTCCGGTCCGGCGGGACAGGCCCAGCGGTCACGCTCAGCGATGGAGAGAGCCCTGCGCCGACGTTCACCGCATCGGGCACCGGCGTCTACCGGTTCACCCTCACGGTCACGGACGCCCGGGGCGGAAGTGCGTCGGCCTCGACGGTGGTGACGGTCGTGGACGATCACCCCGATGCGGCCGCCGAGACCCGGGACCCGCAGGACACTCTCTCCGATTCCGTGCCGGAGTTGACGGGAGTCCTCGGGGTCGGCCGGGACACGGACTTCTTCCGGCTGGTCCTCGAACCGGGAGTGGACTACGAGCTGAGCACCGTGCTCGAGGGCCTGCAGGACACGGTCCTGACGCTGTTCGCGGCCGACGGCAGGACTCGCCTGGCCCTCAACGACGACTTCGCAGGCGGCCGGGCGTCGCGGTTGGAGTTCCAGGGACCGTCCACGGGAGTCCTATTCACTTCTGTCGGCAGCTTTCGGGCCCCTGCCGTCGGCGGCTATCGTATCGGGCTGAGAAGGATCGTGGATGACCATCCGGATACGGCAGGGGCAGTCCGGGATCCGCAGGACAGGGTCTCCTCTTCGACGCCGCAACTCGGAGGCAATCTGGAACGGCCGGACGACGTGGACTTCTTCCGTCTCGAGGGAAACGGCGGCGAGACCCTGGTTGTCGAGACGCTCCTCGGAAGTTTGACTGACACGGTGCTCGCCGTGTTCGATTCCGATGGAGGAACCCTGCTGGGACAGAACGACGACGCCCCGGGCACCCGGGCCTCTCGGGTGAAGTTCGATCTCCCGTCGGCAGGAGTGGCGACGGCCCGGGTACGCGGCTTCCGATCACGGGATCCCAGGGGCAGTGAACTGAGCTACGACTGGGTGCTGGAGTCCGTCCCGGCGGGCTCGATCGTCACACAGGACAGCTTCTTCGTGGACTCCACCGTTGCTATGCCGCGGGTGACCGTAACGGCCAACGTCTCGTTCGCCCGGGAGTTGATCAACGCCGGGGAGTATCGGGTGGCGCTGATCGTCACCAGCGAGGACGGCCTGACGTCGACGGATCGAATGACTCTGATCGCAGCCGACCCAAACGCGCTGGTCCCGTCATCGGACGCGGGACTGAATCGAGCCATCGAGGTGACGGTGGTGCAGACCAGTCCGTCGACGATCGCGGCGACCGTGCCGGATCCAACGCTGCAGCCCCCAGACGATCTCAGGGCCTTGGTGAGACTCGACGGACGTCAGAGCGCCGACCCGAACGATCCGCCCCAGCCGCTGACCTACCAATGGACCGTCCTGGAGACCCCGCCGAGGGCGGCTCCGATCATGCTGGGTAGCTCCGCCACACCGTCCTTCGTGCCCGTCGTGGGCGGTACCTACCGGTTTCAGCTCCTCACCCGGAACCTCAGGTTCCAGAGCAATCCGTCCGACGTGGAGATCCGGGTCCTGGTCCGGGACGGCGACAACTCGGCTCCCATCGCGGAGGCGTTCGTGCGGGACCGGGACGGAACTCGCCGGGCCGGGCCGCTCGACGCGGCGCTCCTGTTCCAGTCCGGAGTGGGGCAGGTCGTCCTGGATGCGTCTCGGTCCACGGATCGGGAGAACCCGGAGGGCCTCCAGTACCGATGGACCCAGGTGGCCGGAGTGCGGGTGTCCCTCGCCCCAGGAGATGATGGAGTGATCGTTAGCTTGGTGCCTCCGACGCCAGACCTCTACGGATTGCCGGTGACCGTCTCGGATCCCGGGGGGCTGACCGACGCCACCCGGGCCCTCTTCGCCCTGGCGACCCTCTCGGGAAGCACGCCGCCGTCGTTGACGGTATCGGCCTCCACGGCCATCGCCGTGGGGGAGCCGGTGCCCCTCGATCCGGCGGCCGCTCCGCCCCGATCCCTCAGGACGACACTCGGTACGACGGTGGTGCTCCGTGCCGTGGCAGAGGATCCGGATGTCGGGACGGCCCCGTTGAACGAAGGGCTGCTCTTCGATTTCAGACAGGTGGCGGGACCGCCGGTGCTGCTGACGACCCGGGCCACGGGCCTGCCACTGGAAGCAGAGGCGCGGTTCGTACCGACCACCTCACGGGTCCACGAGTTCGAGGTCCGGGTCACGGAGCTGGACTCCGCCGCCGTGCCCACCGGTGTGGAGCGAGCCCGGAGAATCCGGATCATCGTCGATTCGGGTCAGAACGGTGTTCCCGTGGCCCAGGCGAGCATCGTGGCGCTGAAGGACGCGATCTCGACCTGTACCATCCTTCAACTCGACGGGAGCCAGTCCGGCGATGTGGGGCCGAATCCGTCATCGGGTCTGCGCTACACCTGGGTCCAGCAGGAGGGACCGGCGGTGATCCTCTCGGCGCCCTTCTCCGTCCAAACAACGTTCGTGCTTCCCGATCTGGGTGACGACGTGCAACGGACTTACCGGTTCCAGCTGTTCGTCGACGATGGCGAGGGCCGGAGCGAACCGGCCCCGGTCAGCTTCGCCGCGAGCCCCAGCACGAGCCGGGGTGCCGAGATACCGCTTCTCCCGGGACCGAACCTGGTGTCCTTCCCGGTCCAGCCCAGCGGGGACAGTGCCCCTCCAGCGTCCCGGCTGCTCGCCCTGGCCGGAGTCCGGTTCGGAGTGCTGCTGCCGGAGCCGGAGGACAAGGATGCGGCCCGGTTCAGGGCCTTCTCGGAGGACTTCGCAGGCGTGGAGCGGACGGCGGTGAAGGGAAACCAGGGAGCCCTCATCATCAACCCCGGTCCGGCCCGATCGGTCCCGGTTCCCGGCGTTCCCTGGGGCAGTGATCGCAGGAGCCGTCTCCTCAGGCGGGGAGTGAACCTCGTGTCCTATCCGCGCCAGACGCCTCCCGGCGAGACCACGGAGACCCTGCGCCAGAGGGCCCTTGCCGACTACGTGGTCGGGACAGTTCCCGGCCCGTCCGGCCGGGCTCGGTTCCGGGTCCATCTGCCCGGGCTCACCCAGCCATTCCCGATCCGGGAAGGTTGCGCCTACTTGCTGTCGAGTCCCGCGAGCCGGGTCCTCACGTTCCCGGCCTGCGGTCAGTGACGACCCCTCGATCCCACGATTTGGCTCGGGCTTGATCGGCGTAGCTGCCAAGGCTAGGCTGAAGAGTGTGGCCGCAAAGCTCCATATTGTCCGGAAGTCAGCAACACCCGAGGAGGTTGACGACATGCTCGTTCAGTTCCAGAGCTTCATCAAACTGGCCGTCGATCTGCGCCGAGACATTCTGGCTGGTGGAGGCGAGGGGCATGCTGACTGCGAGGAACTGCTCTTGGATGATGGTAGCTGCCAGGCTGACACCTGGAGGGCAGATTGGATACCCGAGAGTCAGGTGGTCGAGTTCGAGGCGCTCATAAATATTCGACCGAGACAGGGCAATCGAAGCATGGTGATCGAGGACCGTTCACTGCGGACGCCAAGTTCCTTGAGAACGCCGTACGAGGACATGACGCATCTTTCGGGGCGACGACGATGACTGCCGCAGCGAGTCTAGATCGAATCCAGAGTTCGACTCAAGGAACGCCTCTGGCACGGGTGCATGTCCCGTAGGGGGTCCTATTCCGGATCCGTTCGCCCCACTATGGATGCCCGCATCCAGGACGACTGAATGGCCGAGTTTTCCCGATCCGTTCGTCCTACTATGGATGCCCGCATCCAGGACGACTGAATGGCCGGGTCTTCCCGATCCGCTCGTC
>JAJFLN010000394.1 GCA_021772705.1 Candidatus Cloacimonadota bacterium
TTTGTGTGTTTTTCACCTTTTTATTCACACAGGAGTGGTTCACTTTTACCCTGGGGGCCCTGGGCCCCCGGCCCCGGGGCGGGAGTTCGAGGGCAGAGCCCTCGTTTTCAAACATTCCTTCCACTCATTCATGGGCATTGCCCTTAGAGCCACTTCATCCAGCGAAACACCCAGATCTGACCCAGGGCCAGCAGTACCGAGGAGAGGCACATCAGGAGGAATCCCCAGGGTGAGTCGGCGTAGGGAATGCCCCCCACGTTGGCGCCGAGCAATCCCGTGAAGAAAGTCAGAGGCAGGAACACGACGGCTACGAGGGCCAGGACGTAGGAGCGCCGTTCGAGCTGCTGGGACAGCTGATGGGAGACCTCGTCCTGAGTCACGGCGGCCCGGTCTCTGGCCGACTCCAGGTCCTCCACGTATCTGGCGGTCTGATCCGCTATCTCTCGCAGCCGGATCCGGTCATCGGGCTGGATCCAGTGGGTCTTCACCGTGGCCATCCGCCCCACCGCCTCCCGTTGAGGCGCCAGATAGCGGCGCAAGGCGATGATCTTCCTCCGGCTTTCCGCCAGGCCGGAATGCAGACGATGGCTGTCGGCTTCCTGGGAGAGCTGTTCCTCTAGATCGTCGACGCCTTCGTTCAATCCGTTGATCACATCGCCCATTCGCTCCACCAGACGAGACGTGAGATCCATCAGGAACTCCGACGTCGTCCGGGGCCCCGTGCCGTTCCGGAGCTCCTTGTTGATGTCCTGGCAGGAGAGTATCCGCCGCCTTCGAGTGGAGATGATCCGCCGCTCGTCGAGATACAGCCGGAGGGCCACCATGTCTTCCGGATCCTGTGCGGGGTTGAGGTTTACACCTCTCAGGGCAGCCAGGATTCCGTCACCCAGCGACAAGGTCCTGGGCCGGGTCTCTTCAGCCGTGAGGGCCTCCACAGCAAGAGGGTCCAGTTCGCTCGCGTCCTCTAGCCACGACAGGGCGTCAGTCTTAGAATAGTCCAGATGGACCCACAGGACTCCCTGCAGAGCCGTCCACTGGCCCAGCTGATCACGGTCCAGGAAACGGGCACTGCCCTGACCATCCAGGAGGGCGATCCAGATGAACCCTGGGGACTGTTGGACTGGGGCGGCAGATTGCATTGACCTGCAGTCTGAACCGGGCTGGTCTTCCGATGCAAGGCTCCCGGCCAGATGGGGGCCGTCATGCAGGGGGTGGCTTCAGCCAATGCTGACAACCGAATTCAGGGAGATCACGGAGGTCTCTTGAGGAGAAATCGTACTCCTGGAGCCGGGTAGCTGTCGGAGAGACGGATACCTGCACGCCTCCACTCGGCATCTCACCTCTTCGCTCCAAAGACCTGTGTCCTCCGTGAGCTCCGTGATACCCAATGGATGGGTATCCCTGCGTGACAAGCTCCCTGTACATGAAAGAACCGGCGGCCCTGGGGGACCGCCGGCGATGAGATCTTGAATCTCTTCGTACTACTTGCTGCTGAGGATGTTGAACGCGTGAATCCTGGCGAAGTCGCGGATCGTGACGGTTTCGTCCTTGCCTGCGATGCCGCGCTTGGTGAAGATCTCCGTGATCTTCGCGGCGTGGGAGCCGTTGTAGAGCTCCTTGTCAGCCTTCAGAATTCCCTGGTAGGCCTTCGCGAAGGTGGGGCGAAACTTGGGAAGGTAGAAGCGGCTCTGGTGAACGATCCGGTCCGTTACTTCCTTGCCCAAGGCCTTGCGCAGGTCCCAGCAGGAGCCTCCCCAGATCTTGCCAGCCTGATGGGGCTCGCTGCTTGAGTCTTCCGGGTAGTGGAGGGTGTTGGCCATGTCCCGGATGTTGCCGCGGGAGAGCCGGGCGCCAGCGTAGGCGCCAACGACTGAACTCTCGGTCATGGAACCGGCGAAGTAGTCCGAGTAACCCTCGTGGAGTCCGCCGCCCTCGCCCATGAACATCTGGCCTCGGATCGCGTGGAGAACGGCGTGACCGTACTCGTGGTAGACCACCGTGTTGTCCTTGGCCAGGTCGTTCAGACGGCTGCCGTCACCGAAGGACAGGGCGCCGGAGCGGGGATTGAAGAAGGCGTTGTCGAAGTCGTTGCCCACGTGGACCGTGGCGACAATCGGCTTGTCCAGCTTGCTGAAGCCCAGGGACTTGTGGAAGTCGTGGACCTTGTTGAGGTGGAAGTAGACGTTGACCTCGTCGAAGTGGGTGTCGTCGGTCTCAAAGACGAACATCCGGTCAGCCGAACTGGCCTCGTCGCCGTCCTCGTTGCGGACGTCGGCCCACTTGCCCTTCAGGCTGCCGCTGGTGCCCAGATCGGTTAGGGTCTCCACTGTGGGCTCACCTTGCAGGGGATCGGCGGTGTAGACCTTGCCCGTGCCCGTGGCGCGGTGCAGCCGGTCGACGGCGTACAGAAACTCGCCGGTCTCGGCATCGATGACGGTGCTCCAGAGTGCCTTGCCCGTGTCCAGGTCCATCGCGTAGGCGGTGCGGAGGCCCTCGGCGGCGGGGAAGACGACCTTCCTCAGGTCCAAGACTTCGCCGGAACCCAGGCGACTCCGGGCGGCCTTGCTGGCTTCCTCAGCCGTGAGGCTCGTGCCGTTCAAGACATCGCTGCCGGGAAGCACCGTGCCATCAATCCTGTCGACGGACCCGTCGTGAGCGACGTGAACCGACAGATCGGTGGCGAATACTTCGAGACCGTTGACGGTCTGGGAGAGGCGAACGTGGCTGGCCACTTCGCTGACATCGACGTCGGCGATCTGGAAGCTCTGGTCCGGGTACTGGGCCTGGGCGAAAGCCAGGGCGATGGTCGCCGGGGATGCCTTCGATGGCGCTGTCAGGTCTCCGTCGATAGCGTGGACTGTGATTCCGTCCACAGCCAGATTGACCTGGCCGTCCTTGCTCATCAATGAGAGCACGCTGGAGCTCGACAGCGGCAGTCCCGCCTCGACAGTGGGGTGCTGGAGCTCTGCGGGCTGGGTGTCACCCTCGGGCAAGATTGCGAATGCCGGTGATACGGTAGCCAGACCCAGGGCAATTGCGAAGATACGGTTGAAGCCAGTTCTCATCTCTACTTCCTCCTCGATTTCATTTCTACTCGGATACGTTCTTCAGGAGAGCCGGCCATTATGAGCCATGACGATCTGATTGTAAAGCCCCAAAATCAATCGAAGCCGGGGCTACTGGTTTCCGGAGTCAGGACCCTGGGCCCGCAGGGCGTTGATCAAGAAGACGGCGTAGCC
Organism: Candidatus Cloacimonadota bacterium; assembly: GCA_021772705.1. Classification (GTDB taxonomy): domain Bacteria; phylum Muiribacteriota; class UBA6191; order JACPRK01; family JACPRK01; genus OFTM100. Next base: position 3,240 of record JAJFLN010000394.1, read on the forward strand.
TTGCCGCGAGTCTCTGAATTCGGCGATCTCCTCCAGCCGAGGGAGGATTCGAGCCGTTCCAATCCGGGCCAGCAGGGAGGTGATTTTCCAGGTGAGCTCAGCGGTTGTCTCTTCCTGGAACATGTCCAGGGCGATGGTCTCCACGGCCGGGTCTTGAAGCCGTTCGAGGCAGTAGAGCGCGCTTGCTCGCATGGCCAGCTTGTCCGAGGCGGCCATCTGTCTCAGGTGCTCCACGACGGGGGGCCTCCGGGCCCCCATGGCACAGAGGACCGCATTGCCTCGTACCCGGTTGTCCCGGGATTCCAGGAGCGAAAGGAGGGAGGATCCGGGCAGTGCGCCGGCCAGCTGGGTGATGGCTTCAATCGTGTTTGCCACGACGCGGCAGGACCGGTCCTGCAACAGGGGCTCGATGAGAGGCACATCCACTCGGCTTCCCGTACGGCCCAGCAAGGCCACGGCTTGGGCCAGGCAAAGCGGATCCTCCTCCCTCCGGATATGTCCCGCGATCATGGGAGCCATGGTCACATCAGGCTCGATGAGCGCCGCATGCAGTGCTTCGCGGCGGAGAGCCAGGTTGTCCGACGCGAGAGTCGCCGACAGTCTGGAGAGATCGAGCTGTCCGTTCTCGCCGCGCCAGTCGGGACCCACGGTCCACTGCGACGATGGGGGGAGCTGGCCCAGAGTCCGTCTTGCCTCGAACCGGACATCCGGGTCAGGGTCGGCGTCGGAGATTTTCACCAGCACTTCCCGGATCTCGGGAAACTCGGGGAACTCTCTGAGGGAGATCATGGCCTCCCGGCGTCGATCCGGATTGCTGGAGGCGACGGCATCGAGCACCTGCCCGATCAGCTTCTCCTCCGAACCGCCCTCGCCGCTCTGCCGTTCCACCCGTCTGGAAAGATCATTCAGGACCGACCGGGCTTCCGAATACTCGGCTTTCACCTTCAGGGCCTGCTCCAGGGCCTTCCGGGCTGAGCGGATCTGACCCTGATCCAGGAGAGTCAGTCCCTCCTGAAAGTGGGCGTCGGCCAGGTAGTGCCGGCTGAACTGATCCCCCGGTTCCTTCAGCAGCTCCTGTGCCGCCCGGAAGCAGTCCAGGGCAGCCGCATGGGCCCCGAGGGCGCGAAACGCCCTGCCCATGCGGAACGC
>JAJFLN010000395.1 GCA_021772705.1 Candidatus Cloacimonadota bacterium
TCCGGAGCCGACCTGACGGTCAGCAACACTTCCATCCCCGCTACCATTCCCGGTCTCGGCTCCAGTGTTTACCAGTACAGCGTCACTGTCGGTGGTTCTGCGGCGGTGGGCGCCAGGACGGCCAGCTCAGCTGTCACGGCAACCGATGGTAACAGCGGCGCCGATGTGAGCATCGCCAACGGAACCCTGGGCACCGTCACCGTCCAGACCGCGGCCAACGTGTCGACCATCGGCAATATCATAGCCGCGGCGACCGTGAGCCAGGGACAGAGCGGCATCAGTGTCACCGTTCAGGTCACCAACACGGGACAGGCCTCGGCTAACGTCTCCAACGTGGCCCTGTCCTTCGACAACACCGCTGACCTGACCGTCACCGACGGCACCGTGTCCGGCACCATCGCCGGCGGCGCTTCCATGAACTTCACCTGGACCCTCGCCGTGGGCGCCTCGGCTGCCGCGGGAGCCAGGACGGCTATCATCCAGGTCACGGCTACCGATGCCAACAGTGGTACCAGCATCAACCAGACGAACGCCAGCGCCGGGACCATCACGATTCAGACCCCCGCCGCTCTGACAATCTCGACTATTACGGCTCCGGCTGGGGCCAATCAGGGCCAGAGCAGCGTAACGGTCCAGTCCACGATCAGCAACTCGGGACAGGCATCGGCGACGCTGAACTCGGCCTCCATCGCCTTCTCGACCGCAGGGATCACCAACTCGATCACCACCGTGCTTCCCGTGACTCTCACGGGGGGAAACAGCGTGGTCCTGACCTTCTCGGCCGATGTTGCCGCCGGGGCCACTCTGGGCAACAGCACCGTCACCGGTGCCGTCAGCGGCGTGGACGCGAACAGCGGCGCCGGGGTCAGCGCCACGGGTCCCGGATCCGACGTGATGGCTGTCCAGAGCCAGGCGGGCCTGGTGGCCGGCAATGTGACCATCACCAACCCCTCCGGTGCTGACCGAGGAGGCGCCGGGGAGAGCGTGACGGTCGGCGTCACCAATGGCGCCTCCGCCAACGTGGCGCCTGTCAGGTTGACCGTGGGCACCATCACCCTCACCATTGGCGGCGGCGACGTGACATCCCAGTACACCATCACGCCACCGGCGGATCTGCTGACCCGGACCATTGCGGGCGGAACGACGGAGAACTTCATCTACACTGTCACTCCCGCCTCGTCAGCGGCCAAGTTCTCTACGGTCATCCTGTCGGCGTCCGTGACGGCCCAGGACCAGAACGACAGTTCCACCTCGAGTCAGTCCGCGGCAGGGTCCTGGCTGGTCAGGGATGCGGCGGACCAGGTCAAGGGTCAGGCCGACTTCGCATCGGGCTCGGCCAATCGTGGTGGCGCCACAGCCGACAACACCCACAACATGCCCTTCGCCGTCAGCACCGACGGCACCCGGGTGGCCGTGGCGGACACGGGGAACAACCGGGTCCTGATCTTCAGCTCACTGACCGATACCACTGCCTCCGTCGTGGTCGGCCAGGGCAGCTTCTCGACCAACGCTGCCGGAACGACTCAGGGCACGATGAACGGCCCCCAGGGTGTCATCATCGCGGGTAACCGCCTCATCGTGGCTGATACGGGCAACCATCGCGTCTTGATCTACAACAACCTCACTGGCCTCTTGTCCACCGGTGGTCTGGCCGATGTGGTCCTGGGCCAGGCAGACTTCGTCAGTGGTTCGGCCAACCGAGGGGGCGCGGTGGCAGACAACACCCTCAGTACTCCAACCGACGCCTTCGTGGTCGGTACGTCGCTCATCGTCGCTGATAGCCTGAATCATCGGGTCCTGGTGTTCGACCCGATCTCCACCTTGACCAACGGAGCCGCTGCCGGCAAGGTCTTCGGCCAGGCCAACTTCACCAGCAACTCCGCCAACCAGGGAGGAGGAGCCGGCTCGGGCACCATGTCGGCTCCGAGCTCCGTGGCTGTCACCAGCGATCGCCTGGCAGTGGCGGACACATCGAACAACCGTGTCCTGGTGTTCAACGGCTTCTCGGGTCTCACAAGTGGAGCAGCCACGGCCAGCGTCGTCTTCGGTCAGTCGAACTTCAGCAACAACAGCGCGAACCAGGGGAACGCCAGCCCGGTCCAGAGCGGCCTCGACAGTCCTGTCGGCGTCCGGTTCGGAGGAAACAGGCTGTTCGTCAGCGACTCAGTGAATCACCGGGTCGTGTTCTACAACAGCTTCAGTGCCGCAGCCTCGGGGCAGAACTTCGACGACCTCTTGGGGCAGGGTGTGTTCACGACGAACACGGCGAACAACTTCGTCACCTCCCCCAGGGATGCCTACTCCCTGGTGATGCCACAAAGAGGGGACACAATACTCAACACCCACTTCTATGTGGCTGATGAGCTGAACCATCGGGTGCTTCGTTTCCCGATTCCGTAGATAGTTTCCGGACCGAAACCCCCAATCCGTTCAGCCCGACCCTTCGGCAAGCTCTGGAGAGGGCCTGTGTTGCACCGGCAGCGGCCCCTCGCCTGAGCTTGCCGAAGGGTCGGGCCGAACGGATTTCCGGACGGGAACTAGATAGCAAGAGGACCACCGAAACTGGCAGCCCCGTCGATTGGCGGGGGCTGCTCTCATGGTGCGTGACCCCTCATTTCCAGCCTCCCTTGGGCTTCCAGCGCGAGCTCTTGTGCTGGTTCCAGGAAGCCTGTGCCTCCTCGGCGGTCATCAAGATCCGGACCGTGCAGGGAGCCAGTATCCGGGCTCGACAGGCAAGGCGGATCTCGGGGGAATCTATCCCGTAGAGCCGCTTGCACCTCTTCTCCAGGACGTCCTCCTCCGCCAGGTTGCCGGCTCCCTCCTCGACCTGGACACGGCAAGTGCCGCACCGGGCCCGGGCGCCGCAGGCGTGGGGAAGATGAACTCCCTGTGAGGCTCCGTTCTGCAGCAGAGTCCAGCCGGGCTTGGACCACGTCTTATGCTCTTGGGAGCCGTAGCTGACAGGGATGTCCTGGCCCTCGATGCGATGGGCTTGGTGATCGGCGGAGTCCTGAAAGGGATCTTCCAGAACGATCCTGGGCTTGAGTCGGGATTCATCACTCACGGTGGAGCAATTCTAGCGCAATCGACGAAGTGGAGGGGCCGTGACGACGAGTCGATTCGACCGCCGGCCGCTCGTGGGGGCGGAGCCAGGTCAGGAGCGTGTCGGAGCAACTCCCCAGTCTGCCGGGTGGAGCCTGAACAGGGAATTCAAGGCCCAGGTCTCCGATGGCAGTACCTAAGTCCCCGCCTTCAAGAATCAAGAAGGAACAGACGACCGAAGGGCGACAGGGACTGGAAATTCCCTATTCCCGGTCCTCTGTT
>JAJFLN010000396.1 GCA_021772705.1 Candidatus Cloacimonadota bacterium
AGGCTCGAACGAAGTAATGGGGACACAATTCCCGTACCCCCCAGGGGGATCTCGCCCCACCGGCGTTTCGATTCCACTGAACGGGCTGAAAGACCCGAAGATAGATCTCCTTGATCGGCGTCCCGCCTTCGACGGCTTCCAGGACAAGGCTGCTTCTTAGATCCTGCTTCGAGATGTCCAGTGCCGTCAGAACGGATCGAACCCATCGAACGTAGGTGGCGAACAGTGACGGCGCCCCGGCGGACAGGGCGCTCTGCAGATGAGACAGAGCGAAACATCAGCGCTGCCTGACTGGATAAGGCCGAGGCGGGTCGACCTCCTTGTGTCTGGCAATGATAGAGTCACCTCGGCGGGGGGCTGACAACAATGGAGGTGTTTCGATGTCGAATCCACAATCCGGAATCCTGGCAGACGTGCCTGCTCTTGCCAGGTACATTCAACTCTCCATTCATCCCGACGGTGATCCGAGGGCGGCTCTGGAGCGGCTGGCCCGGTCCGTCGATGGCGACGCCACGGTTGTCGGTTTCGGAGCTTCCCTGCTCCGATACTTTGGCGCCGAGGTCCCGGGCATCCGGGTCCATCCTGCACTGGCGCTGAAGGGCGTGGACATCCCATCCACGCCGGGAGCGCTCTGGCTCTGGTTGCGGGGGGATGATCGGGGAGAACTGGTGGTCAGGTCCCGTCAGCTGCTGGCCGACCTCGATACCGGGTTCTCCCCCGACAGCATCTTCGACGCCTTCAAGTACGGTGAGGGGCGAGACCTCTCGGGTTACGAGGATGGCACCGAGAACCCCACCGGGGATGACGCCGTGAAGGCGGCGATCTGCCCCGAGTGTGAAGGATGCCCCGGCGGATCCTCCTTCGTCGCCGTTCAGCAGTGGATCCACGATCTCGACATGTTCGAGGCCATGGGAGCTGCTCGGAGGGACGACACCATCGGGCGCCGTCTCTCGGACAACGAGGAGCTGACGGAGGCACCTGCGTCAGCACACGTGAAGCGGACGGCCCAGGAAGATTTCGATCCGCCCGCCTTCGTCCTGCGACGCTCGATGCCCTGGGCAGACGAGTCGTCGGAAGGGCTGGTTTTCGTTGCCTTCGGCAAGTCCTTCGACGCCTTCGAGGCGCTGCTGCATCGGATGAGCGGACAGGAGGATGGTGTGATGGATGGTCTGTTCTCCTTCACGCGACCCGTGACGGGGGCCTACTTCTGGTGTCCACCCGTGGCAGCAGATGGACAGCTCGATCTGTCCGCGCTGGGTCAGAGGGCCTGATGGAGTCCAGTGAGTTCGGTATTGTGTCCTCGAGACTCAGAGGGTGGCGAGCCGGCACCGGCATTTGACAGAATAGGACCGTTGCCGGCGACGGACCGGTGGGCGACGCTGGGGGGCCACCGTTCTTCCCGGCATGGACTGACGGAGGAGCCGATAGGGGCATGGACGATCGCAAGCCGGACAGGCCGGAGCCACAAGACGAGTTCGCTGGCCCCACTAATGATGTGAACACCGAGTGTCCTGCGGCCGGAGAGACCGGAAGGACCGAAGCTGGAGCGACCTCGCCAGAGGCAGGGGCCGATGCGCCGGATGCGCCGCAGGCATCGGCTGTCCTGTCCGAGGTCGTGACCATCGACTCGAGCGAGGGCGGTCACGGCGACCTTCGTGCCTTCGGACCCGTGGCCTGCTTGATCGCCATCGCCTTCGCCGCTGGAATGGGCGCCTTTGGCTGGGCCGGGGCCATCGGTGGAGTTCTGATCGTGACGCCGATCGCACTGCTCGTCTTCCCTCCGCGCCGGAAGCATCATGCCCAGGTCTATGCATCGACCCGATGGTCGGTCCGATATGCCTTCGGAGTGATCTTGCTGCTGATCTTGATGCAGCTGATCGTCGCATTCGGAGCTGCCATGTCCGGTCAACCCCTGGACGGAAGCTCCCTGTCGTTGGTGGTCCTCATGACCATGGTGATGGCCCAGGTCGTTCTGGCACTCCTCGTCCTGTGGCGATCGCTCCCGAAGCGGGGCGGCTGGCCGGCCCTGGGCCTGTATCGCCAGAACCTGGCGGCGAACCTGTGGACGGGCGTCCAGGCGGGCGTGGCACTCAGCAGCCTCAATGTCCTGAGCCTCAAGACCACCCGCTCCCTGGACATATGGTTCCTCGAGGGCGGCTCGCTGCAGGGCCTCCTGTTCCACATGGAGGAGGTGCCCCACGGTTTGTCAGCGTTCATCGCCGTGGCCTTGATCGTGCCCTTCTGCGAGGAGATCCTCTTCCGAGGAGTGCTCTTCGCTGCTCTGCGACGCTCGCGCGGCCCGGTAGTTGCCGCAATCCTCAGTTCGATCGTCTTCGGAGAACTTCACGCCCCCGACTTCCTGATGCCCATGATGGTGGGACTGGCGTTGTCGGGCCTGTTCCATCTGACTGGCAGTCTCTGGGCACCGATCGTGGCGCACTCGGTCTTCAACGGAGCCACCGCCGTTCTATCCTTCAATCATGGAGAGCTGCCCGGTCTCCTCTCCTGGACCGACACGGCAATCGTGCTCTTCGTCCTCGCACTGCTGATGCTGGTTCCGGCTTCGGTGCTCGAGGGATCGACGGCCTCGGCCCGGACCGCATGTCCTTGCTGCGGTAGTTCCTGGCAGAAGACGGCGCGCTGCACAGGATGCGGACATCCGGGCCGTAGACGGCTCGGAGCCGGCGTTCGTTGGCTTTGCCGGGGTGGCGCGTTCGGCTTGATCCTGGTCGTGAGTTTCCTGTTGGCGCTGGTCGACGTGGGATTGCAGGCGCCCTACGGGAGCAGCTGGCCCGGGGGTGTCCTTTCCGTCAAGCATGCCCTGCTGCACGGCATGGGGCGGCATGCCGAGTCGACTGCTCTTGTCGTGCAGTGGTCAGGGGATCGTCCCGAGGACGCCGAGGCCCGGATAGCACTGACGCAAGAGCTGTACGGGCGGACGGATTATGCCGGAGCGCTGCAGACGCTGCAACCCTTGCTCGGAACCACGGAAGGCCCGGCGCGCATTTCGGCGTACAACCTGGCCGCCCTGGTGCTCGCAGAACTCGGAGGAGCGCAGGCCGGGGAGGCAGTTCGTATCGGCCTGGAGGCGCTTGTCGACTCCGACGCCGGCAACCGTAGAAACATCGAGGACTCTCTCGGATGGGCCCTGGCTCGCAACGGCCAGGTCAAGTCCGCCAGTACTTACCTGGATCGCCCGATTCACACCTTTGGAATCTTGACGCGCGATTCGATCGCCGAGGTCTGCTATCACCGTGGGGTTGTCCTCATGGCGCTCGAGAGGCAAGGTGAGGCCCGTGAAGTGCTTCGCATGGGAGCGCAGACCGGGAGGGGGCCATTCGCCGACCGGGCGCGAGACCTCCTCGATGGCGACGGGCTTCCGGCGGGGCTCATCCCGCAGGAGAGCGAGAAGACGAGCGGCGACAGCGAGCCTTTCGACTGGACAGGGCCCGGCCGGGTCACACGGTCGGAGTACGAGTGGCGGAGAGTGCTCTCCCCCGAGCGTTTCACCGTGCTCCGCAAGAGGTGGACGGAACCGGAGTTCACAGGAGCCTACTGGAACGTCACCACTCCAGGTACCTACGTCTGCTCCGGTTGTGGAATCGAGCTATTCTCCTCGGAGGCCAAGCTGATGGGCGACCACGGCTGGCCGGCGTTCGCAACGCCGCTGACGACTCGGAGCGTGCGGACGACGGAGGGTCTCGAGCATTCGAGGAGCAGGACAGAGGTGTCCTGCTGGAGCTGTGACGGACATCTGGGAACTCTGGTCGTCGACGACGCTTCGGAGCCGGAGTCACGATACATCGTCAACTCCGTCGCACTCGAGCTCAGAGAGCCTCAGGAATAGCGGCAACGGTCCCGAGTCCCGATGAGGTGTCAGCGGCGGCAGCGACGAAAGGAGAGAACGGATGGAGACGGCCAGTATCCCTGAGGGATTCCAGATCCAGGAGGGAGTCCCGACGGCCCAGGAGTACGTCGATCTTCGACGTGCCGTCGGGTTTCGGCCGGTCGATATCGAGACCTGCGGGCGTGGGCTCCGATCGAATCTCTTCGGCGTCGTCGTCCGACGGGGAGACGAGATTGCCGGCATGGGCCGGATCGTGGGGGACGGCGCTGTCTACCTGTACATCCAGGACATAATCGTGCGGCCCGAGTTCCAGGGCCTCGGTCTGGGGCGGGGGATCATGGACCGGGTCATGGAATACGTGATGCAGCACATCCATGAGAACCCATTCGTCGGTCTCATGGCAGCTGTCGGCGCCGAAGAGTTCTACGAGCGGTACGGCTTCTCGAGACGGCCCGACGATGCCCCGGGTATGTGTTTGCCTGCCGGGTTCGGCACCTCATAGACATCACGGCCGCCCAATCCGCAGTGGAGTGGACGGCCGTGAGCAAGATGCTGCCGGGACATCAGCCGCTCGTGCTGTTGCCGCCTCCGGCGGAGGCGACGGCCGCGCCGCTGCCCTTCGTCCTGGAGCCGTGCTCGGTGCACGTGATTCCCGAGTTCTCCTCCGTCAGCTGGTAGTGGTTGAAGGAGTTTCGTCCTCCACCCGGATCGTTGACCTTCGCTGTCAGGTAGCCGCCGGCGACCAGCTCATTGGCCAGGGCCTCGTCAAGGGTGGTCACCGAGACGCCGTTGTCCATGTTGTACATCTCGACAGCGCCGGAGATCGTCTTCTGATTCGCATGACATGCCCTCATATTCGCCCGGGCTCGGGCCTTGGCGAAGCTGGGCACGGCGATTGCCGAGAGCACCCCGATGATGGCAATGACAATTCCCACACTCCTTCCGGGCCTGAACCCGAGGTCGTTGTTCGGTTGTCATCCGGCGGTTCATTGCCGCCGACACCCGAATAGACGCAGCCTGGTGCGAGGGGTTCAGTTTCTTCTTCCTGAAGAGGGCATCGACCGGGGTAACCGGGGATTCGGGACGGGAGCGCCCGGGCCTTCAGACAGGGACAGAGCGAGAACTCAACGGCTGAACTCGTCGCGCCGCCTGGCGCGAATGGCCAGCAGGGGCAGCAACAGGAGCAAGATCGTCGGAAGGTCACTTGCACCCGCCGGTCCCCGGGGCGCTGCTGCGCGGCAGCCGCCGCCTCCGCCGGAGGCGGCCAGGGGACTCCCGAGCGCTCGAGGTGCCGTGCCGACCTGGCTCCAGACGGCGGCGACGGTTTGACCCCGCAGAGTGACCGAGAGGATCAACGGGCCATCGCTGGTCGAGGCAACCGAAGTGGGCCCGACGGTGGAGAAGAAGAGCACGTTGCTCCGGAGCACCACTGCCGGTGATAGGGGGTTCCCCGAAGCATCGACCTGCTGCAAGATCAGCTGCCCACCGTCCCGGGCCGTCGCCGGGATTGCCAGCGCCGTGAAGCGGGCCGCGCCGCCGATGAGGGTCGTGTGCTCCGAGGCAGCCACGCCGTCCAGGAAGAGCCGCACAAGCGTCGCCGTTGCCGTCGTGCCCGTCGTCGTTCCCGTCGGTGTCGCCGTCTGCTGGTTCACCTGGAAGTAGACTGGCTCGCTCCGATCGCCCGGCGGCGTCACGTCGACGGTGAGCTCGAAGACATAGCTGCGTTCCTCGGTCCCGATGGCGAAGCTCGGGGCCGTGAAGGACGTTCGCGCGGAGTAGGGATTGGAGAATGTCCCCCTGGGTCCCGCCACCTGGCGCCAGGAGTAGGTGAGGGTCTTCCCGCTGCCAGCCAGGTTCCGGGTGGCG
>JAJFLN010000397.1 GCA_021772705.1 Candidatus Cloacimonadota bacterium
CCGACGCCGCGGCCCGAGAGCTGCGTCACCTGCCGGGAGGTGGTGAATCCAGGACTGAAGAGGAACTGGATCAGCTGGCCCTCGGTCATGGAGCCGGCCTGGTTCTCCGTCGCCAGGTTACGAGTCACCAGGACCTGGCGAACCCGCTCCAAGTCGACTCCGGGACCGTCGTCCTCGACGCTGACCAGCAGGTAGTCCCCGGAGAACTGAGCCTCCAGACTGATCCGGGTCTCCGGCGGCTTGCCCCGGCTTCGCCGCTTGTCGGGAGACTCGGCTCCCGCCCCGTGATCGATGGCGTTCTGCACCAGGTGCAACAGCGGCTCCCGCAGACCCTCCAGGACGTCCCGATCGACCTTCGTTTTCCCACCTGAGGTGGTGAAGTGGATCGAGCGGCCCAGCCGGTTCGACAGGTCCCGGACCAGGCGCGGAAAGGGCTCGAAGATGGACTGGATGGGGAGCATGCGGGCCTGGAGTACGGCGTCGTTCAGCCGGCCGGTTATCCACTCCACTTGTTCCAGCAGCTCATCGAGGGTGGACAGGCTGTGATCGAACTCCTTCCGCACCACGCCGCCGGCCCGGCTGTTGGACCTCAGAAGAGTCTCCTTTCGCAGCTCGGCAGCGGGACTTTGATCCAGGTAGAGAGCTGACATCTGACGCCAGTCTCCGTCAAGCAGGGCCAGGGGTTTCGAGAGACCTTGAAGATGCCTCAGGACCCGGTTCAGGCTCAGGTGTGAGACGTGGAGCTCTCCGGCCAGGGTCAGGAGTCGGGTCAGCAACCGGGCCGGCACTCTGACGAAGCTGTCTTCAGCTGTCTCCTCTGGATGCTCCAGACCAGCCGGTTCCTCTGGGGGAGCGGGGTGGGCCTCGGCGGCGTCGACGTCCGCATCAGGCGCTGGACCTGCGGACTCGGCCACGGAGGCCAGACCTTGGGACTCCAGGAGCCTCAGCATCGGGGTCAGGTCTCTGTGCGGTCTGGATCGTACGCAAGCTGTGATGACCGCTTCGATGCCGTCCAGGGCGTGCAGGAATCCGCTCACCTCATCCCGGGACAGGTCCTTCCGTGCTTCGGTTGCATCCTCCAGCTTCTGCTCCAGAATGTGGGCCAGGTCCTTGATCTGATGAAGTTCCACGAGCCGCGCTGAGCCCTTCAGGGTGTGGAGCTCTCGCATCATCCGCCGGAGGGTCTGGTCGTCGGACTCCCCGGCTTCGATGGCCATGGCATCCCGGGTCAGCTGCCGCAGATGCTCTTCGGCCTCGAGCTGGAAGACCTCCAGCATGCTCAGGTCGTCGAGGTTCGGGTTCACTCGACTCCGATGCACATCTGCTGTTCGAGCTGCCGGGTCTTGCCGGCGCCGAAGAGCCGGGTGACCAGAGCCAGAGAAAACGCCATGGCCGTACCGGGGCCCTGGCTAGTGATCACGTCGCCGTCGATGACCACGGCGGAGTCGACGTGCTCCGGAAGCTGGTCTCTGAAGTTGGGGTGACAGGTCCCTTTCCTTCCCTCCAGGACTCCCAGGGGCCTCAGGACCACGGCGGGGGCAGCACAGATGGCTCCCAGCACCGTGCCGCTCTCCTTCGCCCGGCGGATCAGCTGCTGCAGACAGCTGCTGGCGGCCAGATGTTCGGCTCCCGGCATCCCACCGGGGAGAACGATGGCCTGAAACGTCTCTGTCACCAGGCCGGCCAGAGGACGATCCGCCGTGACCTGGATGCCCCGGGAAGCCCGGATCGGTCCGGGCTCCAGGCCGGCGACGATGACCTCCGCGCCGGCTCTGCGAAGCACGTCGATGACGGTGATGGCTTCGATTTCTTCGAAACCTGCCGCCAGGGGAACCAGAACACGAATCGTCACTTCGCTCCTCCGGATCGACGCCGCCGTGAAGATAGTAGAACATCGCCGTGGGAGGGGCGGGACCGGACCTCCGTGAAGCTCCTCTCTCGGGGAGGGGGGGGGCGATATCCCAGGTTCGTTCAAACGATCTCTCTTGAGCATGATAACCGATAACCCTGCCGGAGTCGGCTCCTGGGCGGCAACTGGCGGGCGAATCATTCCCTGTCGGGCCGAAGCGTGAACCCCTCAGTTCAGCTTGAACTGCTGAACGGCCACGAGGAGCTCCGAGGCCAGGAGGTTCATCTCCCTGGCCACCCGGATGGTCTCGATCGAGAGCTCTTCGTTGAAGGCAACAGAGTCCTCGATGCGCCGGATCGTGGCGGCCAGGTTGTAGGACATCTCGGCCTGCCTGTCGATGGTCAGGTTCATCGTCTCGATCTGAGGAAGGATTGACTGCACGTTGGAGTTGAGGTGGTTGATCATGGCGCCGGCTGCCGAGACCTTTTCAGATCCGGACTGGATCTCCTGAGATGAATTTCCCAGGGACTGAAGGGCCGAGTTGGTGGCGATCTGGATCTCGTTGATCAGCCCGGCGATCTCCTGGGTGGCCAGGACGGTCTTGTCCGCCAGTCTCCGGACCTCGGCGGCTACCATGGCGAACCCCTTGCCCTGAGAACCGGCCTTGGCAGCCTCGATTCCGGCATTGAGGGAGAGGAGGTTGGTTCGATCCGCCACATCGGAGATGGTCTGCATGATCTGCTCGATCATGGCGTGTTCCTCTGTGAGGACGGAGAACTTCTCCGTCGTCAGCCGGTTCGTGTCCGTGATTCCCTTGATGGCGTTCAAGGTCTCGGAGATGGCCGTCGTCCCGTCCTGGGAGATGTTGCTCGACATGGAGACGATGTCCAGGACCTTGATCGAATTGCGATTCAGCTCCGTGGCGGAGTTCGAGAGCTCTGAAATGGTGGAGGAGATCTCCGTGACCGAACGGGCCTGTTCGGAGGAGACTTGCCGTTCCTGCTCGGCGGCCCTGAGGATGGTGTCGGCGGAGGCGCCGATTCGATGAGCCGATCTCTGAATCCGTTCAGCCAGCTGGGCCAGGTTTCGCCGCATGTGATTGAAGTTCTGACCCATCTCACCCAGCTCGTCCCGTTCGCCTAGCTGGATGTCCCACCGCAGGTCTCCCGTGCCAATGCGCCTGGCTCCCCTCAGTAGCTCCCCCAGGCTGCGAGCGACCCGTTTCGGGATGTAGAGAGCAATCAGCAGACCCAGGATGAGACTGATGACACTGGCCTGGCCCACGATTCGTCTCACCTCCGGCGCCAGGGCCAGAGCTTCGGCCCGATGCGTGTCGGCGCTGGCCTGGTTCTGACTCCTCAGGTTCGTGGCGAGCTGCTCCATGCTTTTTCCCCGGGATGCCAGGGCCGCCAGGGTGTCCTTGACCTCCGAGCGTAGCTCGTCAATCCGCTTCAGGGCCCCTTCCGATTCCTCCAGATGGTCGCCGAAGGAGCTGGCTCGCCGGGTCAGTTCAGCCAGGCTGGCGGTCTCTTGAGTCCCACGCAAGCGGTCCAGTTCGGTTCGGATGGCCTGCAAGGAGTTCCGGATCTGACTGGCGCCCCCTTCCCGGGTCTTCATGGCAGCCACCTTCCCCCGGAGCTCGGAAGCGAGACGGACCAGATCCCGGAGGGGCTCGGACTCCGGACTGGTCTCGCCGGAGCTGAGGCTGGTGAGGATCTTCCGCTCCAGTTCTCGTGAGCTTCGCTGCAATCGGCCCGATGAGTCCAGGCGGGTCCTGAGCTCTGCCAGGGCCAGGGTGGTCTGCCTGAGTCTCTGGAAGAGGGCCATGTACTCTCCCACCAGATCGGCGAGGCCTTCCCAGTTGACCCGGTCCCTCAGAGAGATGACGTCGGAGGTGGCACCGGAGAGCGCCAGATTCTGTCCTCGTTGCACCAGCTGCCGGACCTGCTGAAGCTCATGGGCCGCCACTGTCAGAGGCAGGGGCTCCCAGGTGTAGGTGAAGGTCTGTATGTCCTTGTTGATCTTGAAGATCTTGAGCCGGATGTCATTGGAGATCTCCACGTGCTTCGTGTCGTACTCCAGGATCAGCTTGACCAGCCCCGAAACCTCGGTGGTGCTCCGGTAGGAGACGTATCCCACCAGAGCGAGGAGGGCCACGAAGATGAAGAAGCTGACTCGCAGGCGCTGGCTCAGCGACCAGCCCTGGAAGCCTGGACCGTCGTCCAGGTCCGGAGGGGTCTGGGCGAAAAGGGGCTGGGACAGGCCGGCCAGAGAAGGCGGCGTCGCCTCCGAGGCCGGGTCCCGGTGAGAGTCGGCTTCCACGATCACCGGCGTGTGGCTTTCTGGAGTTTGTTCACTCATCTGAACCCTGTTTCTTCCCGAGCTGGGAATCGATCTCTCTTAACAGCGCATCCAGATCGAGCCGGTAGATCTGGCGACCCTCGTGGACAGCCACGGCGGAGCAGAGGGTGCTCGAGTCCTCCGGCAGGGGCGTGAATGTATCGGGTAACAGCCGGAGGATACCGGCCACCCCGTCGACGAGCAAGCCCGTACCCTGATTCTGATTCCGGATCAGGAGTGTCCTCAGAAACGCCGGATCGCAGGAGTTGCTGACCCCCAGCAGATGGCCCGGATCGATGGCCAGGATCAACTCCCCCCTCAGGTTGAAGATGCCTCGCAAGGCGGGAGGGGCGCCCGGGATCGGTGTCAGCTTCGGCCCGGGCAGTACCTCCTCGATCCGGTTCGGTTCCAGGGCAAACCGGGAGCCGCCGACGTCGAACAGCAGCAGGTCGTCCGGTGAGGGCTCCGGTGGAAGGTCCGGTACCTCTGTCGTCAGTTCTGGACCTCCACCTGTCTCAGCCGTCGGAAGCCAACGGGATGCAGTTTGAGACCCTTGACCCGGTTCGTGGTCACCAGGGAGTCCAGAGTGTGCACCAGGGGAATCACCGGGGCTCGCTTCTGGATGTGGTCAGTAGCCAGTCCGTAGAGCTTCTGCCGGCTCAACGGCTGGCTCGAACCCTGTGCTTCCAGTAGCAGCCTGTGGAGGTCGGGGGAGTTGTAGAACGAGATGTTGCTGCTGTCTCCGTGCCGGATGCTGTCGCTGTCGAGCAGAGTGAACAGGAAGTTGTCCGGATCGCCATTGTCGCCTGTCCAGCCCAACAGGGCCATCTGGTGCTTTCCATTCTGAGTGACCTCCGTGTACTCCTCGAAGTCCATGACCTGAACGACCACATTGAGGCCGATCCTCTCCAGGTCCCGTCGTATCCGGTGCGCCAGCAGCCTCGGCCGGGGCATGTACGAGCGGCTCGCGTCCAGGGTGCAGAGCTCCACCAGAAGTCCCGGCTGGTAGCCGGCGAGCTCGAGCTCGATCTGAGCTTCCACCGGGTCGTGGCCGAATTCGTCGGAGTCGTCGGTTTCCTTCTCCGTGTGGCCCCAGAGCGTGGGGGGCAGCAGGTCCTTGGCCGGAATGGCCATTCCATCATAGACATCCTTGACCAGGGCCTCCCGGTCAATCGCCCGGGACAGGGCTCTTCGGAAGCGGGCACTCGTGATGGCCCAGCGACCGTAGGTCGTCATCTTGTCCCCGTATTGCCAGGGGCCTTCCTTCGGGATGACCCTGGGGGGTTCGACGGTGTTGAACGCCAGGTAGACGACATTGAGAGAAGGCTCCATCTGTACCCGGAGCCGCTTCTTCTCAGCCACCTTCAGGTCCGCCGGCGCGATGCCCTCCATGGCATCCAGCTCGTTGCTGACCAGCTGGAGCAGCCGGGCCGAGGGGTCCCGTACAGCCCGGATGTCGACTCCAGAAATCTTCGGCGCACCTTCCCAGTAGTCATCGTTGGATGTCAGGACGAGGGTTCGGCTGCCACTCCGTTCCACGAACCTGAACGGCCCGCTACCGACGGGTGCCCGGGAGAAGTCTCCCTGCCGGGACTTGACTGCTGCCGGGCTGACGATGGCGGCCTGGGGCATGGCCAGGTTGGCCAGAAGAGGCGCATAGGGGCGGTTGAGTTCGATGGCCAGGCGGCGGGAGTCCAGGACTCGGATCTCCCGGATGGCAGTCATGATCCTGCTCCAGAAGACATTGTTCTTCGGCTTGAAGGGGTGTTCCCGGTCCATCTGCCGCTGGAAGCTGAAGGCCACGGCGTCAGCCGTAACCGGTGTCCCGTCATGGAATGTGACTCTCTTGCGCAGCGTGAAGAGCCAGGTAAGCTGGTCCTTCGTGTGCTGATAGCTCTCGGCCAGGGCCGGTTCGATCTCCATGGAGCCGGTCTTGTACCGGACCAGGGTGTCGAAGAGGTTTTCGCAGACCAGAATCGACTCGTGGTCCACTGCCTCCGCCGGGTCCAGTGTCAGAGGCTCGTGGGTCAGTCCTAGCCGGAGCCTCGGCCGGGACGGCGGAGGTGGGGCAGGCTGTCCCGGGCTGGCCGCGGTCGACTCTTGGGAACTTTCGTCAGCGTTGGCGAGTTCTTCGGTCTCCGTCGTGACGCTGCAGCCTGCGATGCAGACGAATGCCATCAGCAGAGCGGACAGGCAGAACAGCTGGCTGGTTCGAATCAGGATGGAACACCTCCCCTGGATCCGGACTCGTGGGCCGGAGGGGTGTCGATGGAGACCACCGGGTCTCCAGATAGGCTCTTAACCTGTGGCCTGTCAGGTGTCAACTGGCCGGCGGGGCGTGGGGTGCATGTCTGCTGGGGGGCTTGTCATGGAGGCGCTTGGGATCCGGGGACACACGACTGGACCCGAATTCCAGAGGTATCCGTGCTGCCGGGCAGCCGATGGCGAATTCGGGTCCAGTCGTGTGTCCCCGGATCCCCCGTTGCGGTCATACCGGGAGCCTGGTGCGTCATCCCTCACATTCAAACAACTCTTCTACGTTAGTTTCCTCCCCCCAGCAGACATGCACCCCCGAGGAGGGTGTTACACTGGTGCCGCAAAAGAGACGGAACTTTCCGGTGGGGACCGGGTCGGAATGGCACGGAAACCACCGTTATGCTGATGACGGAAGTATTGGCCCTGGACGCACAAGCCAGCGATGGCGATCTCGTAGAGCAGTTCAAAGCTGGTGAGGAGACTGCCTACAACGAGCTCGTACGGCGGTATTCCTCGAAAGTTCTGACTCTCTGCACCTACTACCTCAAAGATCCCGACGAGGCTTACGACCTTTCCCAGGAGGTCTTCCTCAAGCTTCACCGAGGCCTGAAGGGATTCCGAGGGGAGGCAAAGCTGTCCACTTGGATCCATACCGTGGCCGTGAACACCTGCAAGAACAGGCTGTCGTCTCTGAAACGCCTCTTCTTCAGGCGCCGTTCCTACGATGCGGATCCCGAGAGGCGGCGCCTTCCCGAGGGGCCTGACGAACTGGCCATCCAGAACGAACGGAACGTCCTTCTCATGGAAGAGATCCGCTCTCTGCCCGAGAAGTTCCGGACGATCCTGATCCTCAAGGACATTCAGTTTGAGAGCTACGAGACCATCGGACAGGTACTGAACATGAACGACGGCACCGTCAAGTCGCGACTGCATCGTGCAAGGTTGGCACTGCAGCAGAGGTTGAAGGCTCGGGGACTGACCCTGGGTTGATTGGCCGGGAACGGTGGAACATGAATTACTCCGCTAAAGACTGCCTCTATTATCGCTCACTCCTCAGCGCCCTGCTGGACGACGAGCTGGCTCGATCCGAGAAGAATTCCGTAATGACTCATCTCGAGGATTGTGGCCCTTGCCGGCGGGAGCGTGCCGGCCTTCAGGCCATGATTCAGGAAGTGTCGGATCTCCCTCGAAGGGAAGTGGGTCCCGAGTTCCTCATCGAGGTCCGGAGTCGCCTCGATCGAGGTGAGGCCACGCAGGGAGCATTGCCGTTCCTCAAGCCTGACTGGTTCCGGATCAATCTGGTTCTGGGGGCGGCTCTCACTGGTTTCATCGGCCTGGCCGTGGTCACCTCCGACAGTCTTCGAGACGTGGCTCGTCTTCCTGGTCCCGAGATGGACCTGCAGATTCGCACCGAGCTTCCCTCCCTGGCTGATGCTAGTTCCCGGGCCGCCCTTGCCTCCGAGCCGGGGCCCGCTTTCGGCCTGGCCGGGAAGCTGAGTTCTGACAAGCTGATGGCGGCAGCCTCCGACGAGGACGACGCCGACCCCCGGTTCGACCAGGGAACGATGGCTCCCATGCAGGACGAGAAGGAAGAGATGGCCGGCAGCATGGAAGCCGAGGAAGCCCGGTCGCCCCGTGACAGGGAAGCGCAGCCTCGGGTCAGCATCAAGTTCTCCATGAAGCGTACCGTGGCACCGGCGGCCAGGCCGTCGCCCTCGAACAGAGAGGGAGTCCTGGCCGACCTCGGATCGCACCCGAGGCAGGAGTCGGCACGAGGTCCGGCTCCCGGATCAGCGGTCCCGGCGATGGGGCTGATCGCCCGGCAGGTACCCGATGTACCGATGCAGCAGAAGAACCGGAGTCGGGTCGACAGAAAGAGCGTCGTTCTGGCCGCCCGGGCCAAGCCATCGCCTGCCGCTCCGTCCAGCTCATCGGGTATGGCCGAGCTGGATCGACTCGCCCGATCTCGATCCGCTGCGACGGCCTTTGCCGATGCCGTCGCCCAGGCTGATCGGCAGCGTCGTGCTTCGTCGGCTGGGCGTTCCGTTGGTGGTAATGGCTTCCGCCTGGCCAGTAACGAGAGTGCCCGGTCACAGCCCCGGGGACTTAGTGCCTCTCCCTTTGTCGACGCCGGGGCATTCTTCCGGCCCCAGGTTTCTCCCGTCCTGCCCCAGCTGCCGACGGAGGTGAAGCAGAAAGCTCAGATCATGGCCACGAGGCGATTCAATGAGCCCTCGCCCCCGGATCCGACTCTCTCGGGAGACCCTAACGAGGTTCACGTTCGAACCCTGACTCACTATCTGGGCAACCGGGTCATCACCGACGAGGCCCAGGCCGTCTATCCCCGCACGGAGGGGACAGTGTTACTGAAGGTGACCAAGCTGAGACCATTCCTCAGAGGCCTGCGAGAAGGAGCCGATGCGTTCTCCGTCGGTGATGTTTATCGGACCTCGTTGAATAGCTTCGAGTTCTCGGTCCAGGCCTCCGGGGGGCGAGCGGGTCTGCAGCACGTCGCATCCCGTCTGTCAGCTCTGCCTGAGGCTCAGGCCTCTGGGATGTTCTTCGAGGAGATCCGATCGGCGGGCGGCTTCACGGCCCGGGTGATGGTGTCTCTCTCCCCGGCAGAGTCTGCCAGGTAGCGCCTCTGCCTCGTTAGGACCCGCGCAAGAATAACTACGCAGTTTCGCATCCCATCTTCAGGCCACCTTCGGCCGCTCCTCAATCGCGGAATCCTCGACGTAGCCCACTACGCCTCCGGTCCCGCCCGCTCGAACCAGCCGAATCTGACCCAAATCTGGGCGCGACTTCTACGCATTTATTCTTGCGCGGCCCCTTAGTGGCTAGAAGCAATGCCCATGAATCAAGGGCTCCGCCCTCGAACTCCCGCCAGGGGCCATTGGCCCCTGGAGCCGGATGAACAGGTCACGCTTTCGTATGTCATCCAAGTGTTCGTCAGCACTCTCAGTCGCACCAGTCCAATGCCACACTACAACAAAATCCGTATTATCTCACCGGCATTGGGGTCAGAAGCTAGTCCAGCTCGGTGTCGATCCTGCTGGCAAGGGGTCCCTGCTGCCCGGAGTACTTGTTTCCCGGCTTCTGGCTGTAAGGAACTCTCGCAGGAGAGGTCATGGTCTCGAAGGTGAAGGAGCAGATTCGCATTCCCGGGTAGAGGGCCACGGGCATGCGGCCCAGGTTGCCCAGCTCCATGGTCACCTTTCCGAACCAGCCCGGATCGAACACGCTGGCCGTTCCGTGGACGATGATTCCGAGTCGGCCGAGACTGGACCGCCCCTCGAGTCGTCCCACCAGGTCCGCCGGAATCCGGAGGCTCTCGACGGTGATGGCCAGGACAAACTCACCGGGTTGCATGATGAATGGTTCGTCATCGCCGATGACGATCTCCTTCATGATGTCGTCGGGACAGCCCGTACGAAGATCCACGTAAGGATACTTGCTGTGCTCGAAGACGCGGAAGACGTTACCGAGTTTCAGATCGATGGAGCAGCTTCCGAGCTGGCTCTTCAGATCCGGGGCCGGATCAATCTCGAGCCTGCCCTCTTTCAGGGCGGCCTCGATGTCCCGATCTGACAGAATCATGCCTGGCCCTGAACGAGCTTGCCGATCCAGCCACGTAGCTCGGACATCTGGAAGGGCTTCTTCAATATTCCGGCGAAGGAACCCTCCGGAACGGTGGCGAGCATCTCCTCATCGATGAGGCCTGTCATGATCAGCACCGGTGTGGTCTCGTCGGTCTTCCTGAGCTCGATGAGCGTCTCGGCGCCATCCATCTTCGGCATCTTCAGATCCAGCAAGATGAGATCGAACTTGCCGCCCTTCAGTTGCTCCAGCGCCTCGTTGCCGTCGCGACACTCGGTGACCACATGATGCATCCGCTCCAGGGTTTCCCGGCAGACCATGCGGATCCCGTTCTCGTCGTCAACGAGCAGGACCTGCATCTTGCCGGATTTGTTCGGAGGAGCTGAGCTCCGCCTGGGGGTCCGGGCCGGGGCATCGGCAACGGCGTCTGTGACGGGAAGCCTGAGGATGACCGTCGTGCCCTGGTCGACTTCGGACTCCAGGCTCAAACGTCCGCCATGCTTGTTCGCGATGGTGTGGGCGATGGCCAGGCCGAGTCCCGTGCCCTTTCCGGGGTCCTTGGTGGTGAAGAATGGGCTGAAGACTCGCTCCAGGTTCTCCTTCGGGATGCCGTGACCCGTGTCGGTGACCTTGACCTCCATGAAACCGCCGGCCCGGACGGACTCGATCGTCAGGGTGCCGCCCTTCGGCATGGCATCCTTGGCATTCGAGATGAGGCTGAAGAAGACCTGCTGCAGCTCGTCGCTGCTTCCCAGGATTGTCCCCATGGAGCCCGTGTGTTTCTCTTCCACCGAGATGTTGTCCAGCTCCAGCTGCTTCCTGAGGAGAGTCAGGGTCTCGTCCAGGAGCTTGTGGAGGTCCACGGGGCCCGTGCCCTGGGTGGTCCTGCCGGCGAACTTGAGCAAGTTGGCAACGATGCCCTTGCATCGCAGGGCGTGGCGCTTGATTGTGCTGGCCTGACCGCCCAGGGGGCTGTCTTCACCCAGGTCGTCGATGAGAAGTTCGGCGTTTCCTAGGATGATGGCCAGGGGGTTGTTGATCTCGTGGGCCACTCCGCCAGCGAGCTCTGACACGGCGGCGAGCTTCGTGGAGTGCGAGAGCTGCATGTGCAGCTCCTTCCTCTGAGTTACGTCTCCCAGGGTCATGAGGGCGCCGATGGCCGTGCCGTCGGTATCACGCAGGGCGATGACGGAGATGTCCATCACCGTGAAGGTTCCGTGCTCGTCCCCGGAGGTGATGCTGCACTCGAAGTCTCGCTTTATCCGGAGCTCGCCGGACTGGATAACCTCCCTCAGAGTCTTCTCCAGCTGGGTCCGCTCCTGCATGGGGAAGTACTTCCCGAACTCCTGACCCATCGCTGCTTCCTTGCTGCGGGACAGGGTTCTCTCCAGGTAGCTGTTCCAGCTCGTGATCTTCAGGTCCAGATCGACGGTGAGGATGCCGATGTCGGCGGCCTCCACGATTCCCTCGACGAAGAGCTTCTGAAGTTCCAGCTCCCGGGTCCTCTCGGCGACTCGTCTCTCCAGTTCCTGCTCCCGGACGGCGAGCTCGGCCCGGCTCCGGACCAGCTCCCGTGTCAGGGTGTTGTAGGACTCGGCCAGCACGCCGATCTCGTCACCACTGGAGATATGGACCGGCTCGGGACTTTCGCCCCGTGCCAGGCGTCTCAATCCCAGCGTGATCTGCCGGAGGGGCCGGATGGCGGAGCGCAGGAACAT